>JBQTIE010000324.1:0-4956 GCA_052389315.1 Acidobacteriota bacterium | reverse complement strand
CGGACAGATTCACGAGCAGAGAATGGAAACTCGGACACCGTTCCGAATCTACGTTGACACGTCGGTACTGGGCGGGTGCTTCGACGCCGAGTTCGCGCCGTGGTCAAACGGACTGATCGGGGACTTCCGGTCGGGCCGACTCCTACCGGTGTTGTCGGACGTCACGGCCGCCGAAGTCATCCAGGCGCCGGAGTCTGTGCGAGATCTTCACCGGGAGATGCTCATCCTGGCAAAGCCGATCCTGACGATGACACCAGAAGTGCTCGACCTCGTGGCCGCATACGACGCACGGCGGATTCTGGCGGCGAAGTACGTTGCGGACATGCGCCACATCGCACTGGCGACCATCGCGACCGTCGACGCCCTCGTGAGCTGGAACTTCAGGCACATCGTACGGTTGGAAAAGATTCGGCTGTTCAACACCGTCAACGTAGAATTGGGGTATCAACCTTTGACCATCCTGTCCCCACGGGAGGTCACGACCCATGAAGACACCACGGATTCGCGCCGTCGAGATGGTTCGAAAGATTCGTGATCGCCAGGCGCGCCGCTTGGCAGGCAAGTCGGCAGCCGAGATCATCGCGTTCTATCGCGCTGCGGGCGAGGCAGCTGTGCGCGACGCCGAGGATCGAACCAAGCTTCGCCGTCGACGGGCCGGCTAACAGCGCGTTGGAGCCGACGCCCTTGGCCGGCTCGCGCCGGCCGGCGGGGCCCGCGCGGCGGTGCTATCCTGACGCCGCGCGGCGCGGCTCAACGCGAGGACGTTCGGCGGACACACGACGATGGCGACGATGGTTACGCTCGATGCGGGGTACCGCACTTTGCCGATCTTGACGATGACTCACTTCCTCCGCATGACGGCTGCGACAGCCTTCATCAGTCTCTGCACGCTACTGCCGTTCCTCCCGGGCCGGTACGACGGCTTGGCCGTCCCGCTGTCGTCGATGGCGCAGGTGGTCGGCACCGTAGGCTTGGTGCTGGTGCCAGTAGGGGCGCTGTGGATTGCGGCCGAGCGGTCGCAGCGGCTGGCCAGGAAGCGATACGCTTTTGCGTTCCTCGCGTTGATCGCGTCGGCGTTCGTGTGGGCCGTCGTTTGCCTCGCCGCAGTCCTGGAGAGCGGTTTCGCATTAGGGTTCGCTGCCCTCGCTCTCTGGGGGTACGCGGCGAGGAGGGCTTGGCCGAGACTCAAGTCGCTGAAAGGCGCCAGACGGGAAGTGCCGAACATGCTTCCGTACTCTCTGCTCGTCGTGCCGGTCGCGGTCGCGTTGCTGCAGCTAGGGGTGCTCGGGCCGGCGGTCGACTTCAGCCGGAACCGCGCGATTCGCAACAGCGCACCGCTCATTGCGGCCATCGAGCAGTACCGCACGGCGCACGGCACGTACCCGTTATCGCTACTGGCAGAGTGGCCGGACTACTCGCCCGCCGTTATAGGCATACCGCAGTATCACTACGAGCCGAACGGCAAAGCGTACAACGTGTTCTTCGAGCAGTTCACATCTCGCCTTGGCACCCGGGAGTTCGTCATGTACAACCCGCGCGACGAACACGTTATGACTGCCCATGCTGGGGATCGCCTTCAGCTCACACCGGAGCAACTACAGCAGGAGTGGAGCCGGAGCTACTACGCGCTTAACGCCACGCCCCATCCACATTGGAAGTACTTCTGGTTCGACTGACGTGCGATGGAACCCGATGGTGGTGAACCGAAGGCCGCCTAACAACCGGTTGCAGCGGACGGTCCGCGCGGCCCGCCGCTGAACCGGAGCGTTAGCCGGACACCAATCTTCCGAATGAGGACAGGTCATGAAGTGCGCCTTCCTCCCTCTCGTCTTCGTCGCAAGCCTAGCCACCGCCCAGGAGTCTCGGCCTACCCTGACTTTCGCTGCCGCTGATCCTGAACACGGCGCATTCGTAGATGCAGCGCGACGCTTTTGGGAGAGTGACGGCATACGAATCGTAGAGACCATGGAGCGCATATCAGGTCTTCGCTTTCGGGACACCGCCATCACGGTCATCATGCATTCCAGGGCCGCCAGCTCAGGCGCCGGGGGTAATTCCGCAAGCCCGCTCCGCCTCGACATCCGATACCCCATTCCGATGTCACTCATCCACGAACTCGGCCACCGGCTAAGTCACCAGCTGCTGGTGCAGGACGAAAGCGCCCCACGGTTCTCCAGACTGCCCGCCGAGCTCAATACGGGTAATTCTGGTCTCGACGGTCACAAACTCCTGTACCTGTATCTATACGACGTGTGGGAGAGGCTATATGGAGCCCCGGTAGCGGATCGGTGGCGCGACCTTGAACGAGGTTGGGCTGATCTGGGGTTTGGTTTCATCAAAGACGCTTGGGACTGGGCTGTATCGCTGGGACAAGAGGGTCGCGCGGCCAAGCTGAAAAGTATCGTGGCTGCAAGTCATTGACGACCGAGTTCGGCAACCGCTCAGAAACCAGCAGGCCTTACTCGTCTGCCGGCTAACCCGGCCTTGGAGCTGACCGGGGCGTAAGCGCGGCGCAGCCGCGCGGGATATCTTGAAAGCCGGATCGCGCGGCTGCGCCGCACGCCCCGGCAGCTCAAGGCCAGGACGTTGGGCTGACCGAGGCAAATAGTTGCGTGCTATTCTTCCTTCATGGGTCCAGTTGATGCGCTCTACGAGAATGGCCTCCTTCGGCCGGTATCGCCGCTACCCTTGCGTTCGGGCGAACGAGTGGCTGTTATCGTCGTCCGCAAGGCCGACCCCACGCGGTGGGACCTCGCACGTCTAGCGACACACGGCGATGACGACCGGGCGTTGGCGGAGGCCGGGGTGGATGAGTGGGCGGCAGCCCTTGACCGTGAGGATCGTGGGTGACGCGCGGCGACATCTGGTGGGCCGATCTCGGCCCGTACCGGACGCTGGAACAGACCGGTCGTCGCCCGGTCATTGTGTGGCAGAGCGACACCCTGACTCGCGTGTTGCAGTCCGTTTTAGTCGTTCCCCTCACAACCAACCTCGATCGGGCCCGACTCGCAGGCAGCGCGCTCATCGCGGCGACCGATGGTGGCCTGGACTCGGTGGCGCTCGTGTTTCAGATGCGCGCCATTCCGAAGCAGTCCTTGAAGACATTCGTTCGGGCGCTCACGATCGAAGAAATCGCAGAACTCGACTTGGCCACAGATGAAGCGCTTGGTCGGGTTGAACCTCGGATGGAAGCGGAATAACGAGGGGGCAGCCCAACACCGCGCTGCACCAGACGATCCGCACCGTCGAGGCGATGAAACACGAACGAACTTCTGGGCAACTCCATCTGCTGTCGGCTGCATTCTTGTGGCAGAATCTCGCACGAACACCGGTGGGCGCGGCTCGCTGGTGAGCGCGAAACGTTGGGCTGACCAGTGTGCAAATCGGACAGAAACAGAAAATGATTGCGGTCTTCGTTCTCATCGCTGCGGCACATCCGAGGGAGGTGCGTGATGAGCCTGATCCCGTTCGTAGAGCCGGAGCAAGCCTCGGAAGAAGTTAAACGAATCTGGCAGGAGGCCACCAGGGCGTTCGCGCCGGTCCTTGGGCCAGGGGCTGAAGGCTACATCCCCGTCGGTGTAAAAACACTCGCGCATCGGCCATCGATCCTACAGGGATTCTGGGCGTTCGATCAGGCCACCTTCGGCCCGGGAGTTCTCGACGACAAATTGAAGGTTCTGGCCGGCCTACGCACGAGCCTCGTCAACCGCTCGAATTACTGCGCGACCCATCTTTACCACTTTGGTCGCGCTACGGGACTGACGGACGACACGATTCTGGCAATAGGGGATTTCGAGGGGAGCCCGCAGTTTTCCGGCAAGGAGAAACTGGCGATGCGTTTTGCCAGCGAACTGACCGCGAAGCCCGGAGCTGTGGACAAGGGGATCCTGGAAGGGTTAACGGCGACCTTCAGCCCTCCCGAAATCGTCGAACTCACGATGGTGATTTGCATCATGAACGTGCTCAATCGCTTGCATCTCACCATGGAAGATGAGATTGACTGTGCCTTGGCGCCGCTGGCGCTGTACCCTACGCCGCTCAAGACCGTGCCCGCGAGCTAGTCGCGACCTCAATTCCCGAGGTGACCGTCGGTGTCAGCACGGGTGCGTTCGGGACGCGGGCTTGTGTCGTGTAGCGGACATGACCGCTGACGGCCGCCTCTGAGGCGGCTGGGCTCGCTCGAGCAGCCCAACCCGCGGCTGCACCCGACGGCCGGGAGCAATCGGAAGCGGTCGCGGGTGAGCCGCAGTCGTTATGCCGGCAAGGCGGTCCGTAGCCACACCTGCGATCAGGAGGGTCTCATCATCCGTCCGATATTCCTTGCGCTCGCAATCGCTGTAATCGCAACGCCCGCGGCCGCGCAGGGCCGAGCCGCTGACGAGGCCGCCGTGCGAGCCCGTATCACGGTCGGAGTGGAGGCGATCAACCGCCGCGACGCTGCAGGCTGGGCGGCACTCTTCACGCCCGACGCGGACGTTATCGTCCTCGACGGCCCGCGTGCAGAGGGGCGGGCAGCGATTCAGGCGTTGGCCGCTAAGAACTGGGCGGCCGCCCCGAACGAACGCGCTACGATTACCCCAACGGCTATTCGCTTCCTGGGCTCCGATATCGCCATCGTAAACACCACGGCCCGATTCACCGGCGGCGCGGCGCCTGGGGAGGATCGAGGAACATGGGTGCTCCAGCGTCAAGCCGGCACGTGGCTTATCACAGCGCTTCGCGTGATGCCGGCCGGGCAACCGTAGCGGGTTGTCAGGAATGCTGCTGAGCGCGTTCGAAGGCCACGGACCTGCTGGGCGTCGACAAAGGGCTTTCGACGTGATGCGGCATAACGAATTAAGGATTCTTGTCGCGCGGAGCCGCGACAAAATCCCGGGTTGGACGACGTCCTGGCACGGGCGGTGCTATTTGGAGTTTGAACGGCCGCTCGCGAGTGTGCCAGCGGTGTGATGACGC
>JBQTIE010000323.1:0-4075 GCA_052389315.1 Acidobacteriota bacterium | reverse complement strand
TCAACTTCAACCTGACGCCGCTCAGCGCGGCGCTCGCGGTGGTGAGCGGGGGTAATTTTGCGAACTTCACATCCCCAGACATCGCGAATTTCAGCACCACGCTGAGGGCAATCCCCGAGCCGACACTCCTGGCGCTGTTCGGGCTGGGGCTGGGCGCGGCGGGAATTGCTGCGGCTCGCCGGCGCCGACGCGATTGATCCGACGGGAAGCATTCCGCACCCTCATACCTTGAGGCTTGGACAGCGCGTGGGGGACGACTCCCACGCGCTGCGCCGTTTTGGTCGCACGCTGAGGCTCCGCATACGTTTCTCACGCACGTCAGCCCCGCGTCTCGACTAAAGACCCACCAGAGAGAGACAAAAGTCCCGATCAGGCATCTTTCTCCCGGCCGTCGGTACCCGCGCTTCCGCGGCCGTAGGCGGCTCGAGTGTCCAGCCTGGCCGTTTCTTTGCTATCGGACCACCTGGTCAACCGAGTCGAGTTTTGCCGGCACAACGGAACAAGAATCGAAGAGCTGTGATCATGCGTGTATACACCCTGTGGTCGATAGGTGCGATCTGCGCCGTGCTGGCGAGTCCTGGCTGCACCGACCCGGATGTGGCCAAACAGGAACACCTGGCGAGCGGAGACAAATCCACCGCTGACGGCAACACGAGCCAGGCCATCATCCATTACAGAAACGCAATTCGCGCGGACGCACGATTCGGTGAGGCTCGCTTCAAGCTCGCAGAGGCCTACATCAAGGTCAACAACCTGCGCGGCGCGTTCCAGGAGTATGTCCGAGCCGCGGACCTGCTGCCCGACAACGTCGAGGCGCAGGTCAAGGCCGGGATGTTTCTGCTCGCGGCACAGCAGTTCGAGGACGCGAAAGGGCGGGCGGAGCGGGCGTTGCAGCTCGACCACGACAACGTCGACGCGCTGATCCTGCGGGCCAACGCCACGGCCGGCCTGAAAGACATCGCCGGTGCCATCAAGGACATCGAAGAAGCGATCGAAACACAGACCTCTGACAGCCGCATCTACGCGAGCCTCGGCGCCCTGAGGGCCGCTGGCGGTCAGACGGCTGAGGCCGAGGCGGCCTTCAAGAAAGCTGTAGAAGTCGCGCCGTCCTCTGTGCCGGCTCTGCTCTCGCTCGCCAACTTTTACTGGGTCACCGGACGGCCCGCCGAGGTCGAGCGTACGTTAGATACGGCGCGCAAGCTTGACGGTTCTGACCTGATGGTCAACCGCATGCTTGCCGCGCTGTACATGGCCACGCGGAGGCCGGCGGATGCCGAGGCGCCCCTGAAGGTCGTCGCCGACCGCTCCGGCGACGCGGCCTCTCGTCTCATGCTGGCAGACTATTACGTCCAGGTGCAGCGGCCGGCCGATGCGCGGCAGGTGCTGCAGCCGCTGGTAGAGGCCGCTGATGCGAATGCGGCGCTGCGCCTGGCGCAAATCGAGCGCCAGGAGGGACAGTCGGTCGAAGCCCGTCGGATGATCGATCAGCTACTCGCGAAGGAGCCGCGAAATGCCCCCGCGTTGACGCTGCTTTCAGGCTGGCACCTGCTGGACGGTGATTCAAGCGCGGCGCTCGAGGTGGCCCGCGCTGCGGTAGATGCGAATCCGGCGTCAGCCCCGCCGCACTTCGCGCTCGGTCAGGCGCTCTTTCGGAGCGGTCGGCATGATGAGGCGGCTGCGGCGCTGCGAGAAGTGCTGCGGCTGAACCCGCGCATCGTTGCTGCCCAGCTGCTGCTGTCGGACCTGGAACTCGCGGCGGGTGAGGCCGGCGAGGCGGTGCGGCTGGCGTCGGAGGCCAGGAATGCTGCGCCAACGAGCGTCGCCGTACGCGTCGCCCTGGCGCGGAGTCTCCTCGCCCGGGGCGATCTCCAACGGGCTGAGCCGGAGATCAAGCTCCTCCTGACCAACGTGTCCCAGTTGGCAAGTTCGCACGCCTTGTCGGGCATGTTGCTGATGGCCAGGCGCGACCTCCCCCGCGCGCGTGCCGCGTTCAACGATGCGCTGAAACGAGACCCCACCCACCTGGATGCTTTGGAGGGACTCCTCGCACTCGACGTCCAAGCGAAGGACGTCGCTGCAGCGATCGACCGCATCGAGGCGCGAAGAGCCGGCAACCCGCAGAATGCCGCGGTTCATTTCGTCGCGGGCCGCACGTATCTGGCGGCGGGGCAGTCGGCCGAGGCCGAGCGGGCGCTGCGCTCAGCCCTGAAAGTCGATCCGAACCACTTCAACTCCTATGTGATGCTCGGGCAGATGTTCGCGGCGCAGCGCCGGCTGGACGAAGCGCTCGCGGAGTTCGACCTAGCGGCCGCTGTCCAGCCACGGCGGGTCGCCGCCGCGACCATGGCGGCCATGATTCTCCAGATGCAGAACAAGGAGGCCGAAGCGCAGAAGCGCTATGAGGCCATCGTCGCCGTGAACGATCGCGCGCCGGTCGCCGCCAACAATCTCGCGTGGATGTATGCCGAAGGTCGTGGCAACCTCGACGTCGCGTTGCAGCTCGCGCAAGCGGCCAAGTCGCAGCTCCCCGACGTGCCGGAAATCAACGACACGCTCGGTTGGATCTACGTGAAAAAGGATCTCCCGCGCCAGGCGATCCCGCTGCTGGAGCAGAGTGTGGCTACGGACCCGAGGAACTCCGGCTACCAGCTGCACCTGGGCATCGCCTACGCGAAGAACGGGGAAACCGACAAGGCCATGAGCGCGCTTGAACGCGCGTTACAATTGAACCCGACACCAGCCGACGCGGAGCTGGCCAGGCAAACAATCTCGTCGATGAAAGGGTAAGGGCGGGAGCCTCGAAGCGCTCGACGACCAGGACTTCGACAACATGCTCCCGTCCGCAGCGTCGTTGACAGAGCGTATTTCTGGCGGCGCCACCGATGTCGTGAAGCTGGCCGCGCAGAGCCGCGGTCAGCGGCTTGTACTGACCATCGCCATCGCCGAGCTCGTGGTGCTCTTCACTCCGACGCTCGCCTGGCTGTTCGAACGCTGGACCCAGAGCGTCTGGAGCAACGCCCACGGGCTGCTCATCGTGCCGGTGGTGGGCTACTTCGCCTACCAAGAGCTCCGTCCGCTCTCGCATCTGCCCACGAGCGCCAGCCCCTGGGGCTTTGCGCTGCTCGCGCCGGCCCTCATGCTGCACGCGCTCGACGCCGGGATGCACACGCAGCTGCTGTCCGCGGTCGCGTTGCTGCTGGCCTTGCCAGGACTCTCGTTGCTGCTGCTTGGCACACTGCGTACGCGGGCCATTCTCTTTCCCCTGGCGTTTCTCGCGTTTGCCTTGCCGATCCCGCTTGCGTTGACCGAACAGTTCCATTGGCAGCTTCGCCTTGTAGTCACAGCCGCAACGGCGACCGCCATCCCCTGGTTCGGCATCCCGGTGTTTGTCGAAGGGACAACGCTGCACATGGCTCAGGGTGCGGTCGAGATCGCTGACGCCTGTAGCGGATTCTCCACGCTGTATGCGTCGGCCGCGGTCGCGAGCTTGACCGCCTACTCCGCCTCGTCTACTGGCCGTCGGCTCCTCGTGCTGTTGAGCGCCGCTCCCCTGGCCATCGCAGCCAACCTCCTTCGGGTGATTGGTCTCGTGCTGCTCGTCGTCTGGCACGGCCAGGACGTTTTGGATACGTTCCTGCACCCCTTGTCGGGCATGCTGACGTTCGCGCTGGCGCTCCCCGTCATCTTCTGGCTGGGGGGAGACCTGAAGCGATGATGCCCTCGATGCTCTCTACGAGATTCGCGCCTGCCATCTGCGTGCTCGTCGGGCTCGCGATCGTCCCGACGATGATTCACAGCTATGCTGGCGAGGTGGCGTCAGACGGGCGAGTGACCTCCGCCATTCCGACGACCCTCGACAACTACGCCGGTGTGCCGACGTCCAGAAGCGCCACGTGGGGGAAGCGCCGGTTCGACAGCGACGACTGGACCGAGCGCACCTACACGCGCCAGGGCGATGAGGTGCGGTTGACCATCGTGCGGTCGTACGACCCGAAGACGCTGTACCATCACCCCGAGCTTGCCGTCGCATACGGGACGAGCTTCGTCGGGCTGGAGACGCGGCACATGCCCCAGC
>JBQTIE010000322.1:0-8395 GCA_052389315.1 Acidobacteriota bacterium | reverse complement strand
TAACGAATTAAGGATTCTTGTCGCGCGGAGCCGCGACAAAATCCCGGGTTGGACGACGTCCTGGCACGGGCGGTGCTATTTGGAGTTTGAACGGCCGCTCGCGAGTGTGCCAGCGGTGTGATGACGCTGACGGGCCGCCCGCGGCTCGGTATTGAGCCGACCGTGGACAACGGCACGTGCTCTCCCGGCCGATCGGTGGCGCGCGATTCCCGTCGACAGGGGCTGAGATCCTCGCTCGCCCAGACCCCGCCCTCCACGTGCGGGGCGCACGTTCACGACCGCGTGTCGTGTCGACGTCAACCCACCACCACCGGTCATGGAGGCACCTTGCGCTCTGGGCGCAGGATCGCGATCACGGTCAGCGTGCCGACGTGACACAGCGGACAGATTGGCTGGGGTGCCGGTCCCGCGCAGGCGGTGGTGGTGGGCGTCGCAGGGACGTCGGTCGGCGCCGTCGTCGCGCGGGCAGCCGGCAGCCGGTCGCGGGCGTGGTCGAGATCGGCGCGGCGCGTGGTACTCCAGAGCCCGTAGTACCGCACCTTCATGCACCGGCGCGGCAGGACGTGCTGGAGGAAGCGTTGCAGAAACTCGACCCCTGACAGGGTGGCGCGCCGGGTCGCCTGCGTGCGGGTATCCCGGTAGCGAAACGTGACGTGGTCGTCGTCGATCTGTTCGATCCGACTGTTGGTGATGGCGACGCGGAAGAGATACCGCGCCAGATAGTCGAGCACGCGCACGCCATCGCCAGCGGGTTGGCCGTGCACGACCCACGGCGTGGTCCACACCGTCGGAGCGACTTGCCCGAGCAGTCCGGCGCGGTGCAGCGCCGCACACATCTTGGCGCGCACCACCACGGACAAGGCCTTCACTGGCACGAGGTAGGCTGGGTGCTTCGCAGGCATCCAGTGCGTGCGGTCGGCAGACAGGCCGCCGGCCGTGACGATGAGATGGACGTGCGGGTGATACAGCAACGCCCGCGTCCACGTGTGCAGGACCGCGATGCATCCGACCTGGGTTCCGACGTACCGGGGATCGGCGGCGAGCACCTGGAGGGCCGCCGCCGCACTCCGCATCAGCGCACCATAGACGACGGCTTGGCTCCCGAGACCGGCGCGACGGGATTCGTACCAAGCGTGCACGGCAATGACGTCGTCCTCGGCCTGTGGCCTGAGTACGACTTCGCGGGCCACGATCTACCCCAACAACTTGGCCCGGACGTCGGCCCATGGAACCGCAGATCCTGGATTTGCCACGTGCTCGGACCAGCGCCGATCAAGCTCAGCGCGCTGATCATCGGTCAGTTCCAGCGCCGCGTCCCGCTCAACGTCGGAGAGACTGTCCCAAGGCGCCATCGCGAGCTCGGCACGATCGCCGGCGGACAGCTTGAGCAGCTCGGTGAGAGGGCTCGATGGCATATTCGGATGGTCTCACGCCTCGGTTGATTCCCGCAAGGTCGCTTGGTGATGAGTGTCGAACTGAGCGGTCTGCTCAGAAATACGACTCTAGCGATAGCCGCCTCGATCGTCACTTTGAATCCCAGCTGCTCTAGGGTGCGGACGGCTCGCTGCCGGACGCGGTCCGTGTCCCGACGGTCGAAGTAGTCCGCGCCAAGATTGTGGTACTCATCGCCGGAGGCGAGCACATGGTCGATCGTCCGGAGGAGCGCGTGGGCCACGGCGATGACGGCCTTCGTGTCCCCGGTGGCGCATGACCCGGCGATAGCGCGCACCAAAAGGCGCGTCCAGCTTCCGAATCGCCGCCAGGGCGCTTTCGACGAGCATGGCCCGGAGCCAGCGGTTCCCCTTGCGCGTCGTGCCGGCCTTGTGTTTGCCGGCACTCTCGTTGTTCCCGGGACAGATGCCCGCCCAGCTCGCCAGATGCCGGTCGCTCGGAAAGACCGTCATGTCGACGCCGAGTGCGGCGATGACGACGTCAGCCGCCCGCTGATTGATCCCCGGAATCGCGTCCAACCGGCGGATCGCCTCCGAGAAAAAAAAGAGATGGACCTCGATGTCCTGGCTGACGGTCCCGATGGCCTCATCGAGATAGTCGAGATGCGCCAGGATCTGCGTGACGAGAAACGCATGGTGGCCCCGGAAGCGGCCACCCAGCGCCGTGCGCAGTGCCGGGAGCTTCGCGCGCAGCTTGCCCTTCGCCAGATCGGCCAGTACGACAGAGTCTGTCGTGCTGCCGACGAGCGCGGCGAGCATCGCCCGTCCCGATTGCCCAAGGATGTCGCTGGCGACGGAGGCGCGCTTGATCCCGGCGTCCTCCAGCACCTGGTGTACCCGGTTCGCTTCCCGCTGCCGCTCCGCAATGAGCGCCTTCCGGTAGCGGGTGAGATCACCGAGCTCCCAAATTGGCACCGGTGGGACGAAGCTGCCCCGCAGCAGCCCGTGCTCCAGCAGTTGCGCGATCCACACGCAGTCCTGCACGGCGGTTTGCGTCCGGGTACCTGCTTCACGTGTGCGGCGTTCACGAACAGACACGCGTCCTCGAGGACGTAGAACACGGGCTTCCAGGAGACGCCCGGAGGAGCCTCTCGATCACACGACTCTGCTCAACGGGCTCGCGGCCCCAATGCGGGGTGCCGGAAGCTCCCGCGTCAGACTAACTGCCGACACGATGTACCAAGGCAGCGCGACGTCGCCGGACAACGACGCCCGATCCTACGCGCAAACACGTTTCACGATGCATGGGTGGCCGCACGCCATGGGCGGCAACGTTGCGAATGAGCCGCGCCGCGCCAGCGTCGGTTCACGCGCCGACGGCTCCATCGCGTTGTTGCTCATTCAGCCGCGTGCAGGCATTTGCGTCGTATGCGCGGCTTGTCAAGGGCGCCCACACGTCGGCCGGCAAGGCCCTGGGGAGTGGCGGCGCCAAGATGGGCAATGTCCATTTGAACGGGGCCTTCTCCGAAGCCGCCGTTCTCTTCCTGCGCCAGGCGCCGGGTGGGAAGACGCTGCTGGCGGAGATCGAAAAGAAGACGGCACAGGCACAGCCCTGTCGATTCTCGCTCACAAGATCGGGCGGGCCGTCTTCTACATGTGGTCGCGTCGCACGGTGTTCTCGATGGACACATTCCGCGCGGCGTAGCGGAGAAGGGAGCGGGTGAGCCAGACGTCTCACTCGAGCCAGTCGGGACCGAGCTTCGCCGAGATCGCACGGAAGGCGTACGCCGCCGAGCGTCACGAGCCCGTCGATCATGAGCCAGAGGTCCGGCAGCCCGTGCGTTGAGGGGACGCCCGCTCTCTTCTCCCCTACGCCCATGCGTTCCCGGATGCGCGGCCCCTTCCCCGAGCCTGCAGCTAACGGACGCGCTCCGGCGACGTCGCTCCTCTTGAGGAGGCCGAGGCGAGGGGTCCGCATGAGTGTCTAGGCCGCGCGGGTTTCGCGACCTGCGCACGTCGCCCAGGCGAAGCGTGAGCCTCCATAGGTGTTGGAGAAACCCCCGCATCGGGGTGGCACCTGCGCTGGCAACGAAGACGGCACTGAAAGGGAACGCGGTCATTCGGCGGCGATCGCTTACGGTCGCGCGTCTTCTTGATTCGACGACCGGACGGAGAAGATCTCTGCCCTTGACGAGGGGAGGGCTGAATGGGGGTTCGGCGAGCCATTGCGCGCCACAGCATCGACAACCACCATTCGCTCATTTGGTGTTCTTGCTCCTGATCACGATCCCCATGGCCAACATCACCACTCCGACGGCAACCGCTCCTCCTGAGGTGACCGCGGTGCCGTTGTCAGTCGTCACCGCCGTAAGGTATTTGGCGGCCGCGATCAGAAACAAGATCGCCGCCAGTATGAAGAACACCGCCCCTGATCGGAACAGATTGCGCACGATGGCCTCCGTTGGAAGAGCCGCCTTCTCGACCCGCCGAACGTTAGCGTTGAGCTGCGAACGCTCCAATGAAGTGCGGCGGCGCAGCCGCCGCTTCCGACAGATCCGCGTTCGACAGCTCCAACGCGTGGTTGGTCGGTCGGCTTAGGCCGCTGCTCATACTGCCGTGCCACCGGACGGACCCGACTTCCGCGATACAGCCGCGATAACCGCGCCGCCGATGCCACCGTGCACGAACTCGAGCATCGGGTCAACCAGCGTTCGGGCTCGATTCGCAAGATTGGTTGAACCGTAGAAGACGAAATCGACCGTGAACCACATTAGGGAACCTACAACGGCGCCGGTGATGGCTCCCCGGCCGATCGACACGTCACGTTCGCGACGGCCCATCGCAAAGATGATGAGGGAGGCATACCCGAAGTTGGCGAGTGCCATCGCCCACACAAGCTGCCCGTCACGATTGACCCCGGTCGCCGACCCCGCATTCGCGGCGTAGAAGCTCGAAAAGAGCACATCGAAGATCAGGTAACCAGTGGCGTAAAGCACGGCCGCGCCGACCACCAACGCGATGAATACCCGTTTGACGTCCATTGCTTCCCCCCTCCCTCGGAATCTTGTCGTCTCCCCCAGGGACTGCACCTGCCCGTCTGAGGTTCATCCGCCCAACGGATAGCGTTCACCAGCGGCTGCGTCATCATCGCACCCGCGGCCGTCTGGTGCAACGCGATGTTATGCGTACAGGCGCCGGCGCGCACGGATGCAACATCGGCATTGTGTTTTGCCATGAACGTTGAAGCCTGGAGCTGGTGTCCGCGCATGTGAAAAAACACTGACGACGCTGCGAATGCTGACGGTCTCCAGTACTACGCGGCCTCAAGCCCCTCTGGCGGCTGTCCGGCACCCGCTGTCGCCCCGTTGCGACGGGGGGCGCGCGAGCGTAAGATCGGTGCATGACGAAGGGAACGCACGCCGTCTTGGCGGATGCGCTCCGCCTGGATTCGGCATCCCGCGCAGAACTGGCGGCCGAGCTCCTGGCGAGCCTGGATGGTCCGCCGGACGTCGATGCCCAGGCTGCGTGGAACGCCGAGATCGATCGTCGGGTAGAGGCCATCGAGGCCGGCACAGTCCGGCTTGAGCCCTGGGAACAGGTGAAGCGCCGAATCGAGAGGGACGTGCTCGGTCGGTGAAGCCGATTCAGCTCAGCGAGCCAGCCAGCGCCGAACTGACCGACGCGATCAGTTGGTATGAGCGCCAACGGGCTGGATTGGGTGGCGACCTCTTCGACGCCCTCATCAAAACGATCGATCTGATTCAAACCCATCCTGAGATCGGCACGCTCTGCACCACGCGACGACCGAGCCGGCAGCTCTTGGTAACCGGGTTTCCGTACAGCGTCGTGTATCGGATCCGGGACGACGATATCTACGTTGTCGCCGTGGCTCATACCAGTCGACGCCCCAACTACTGGAAGCATCGGGCCTGATTCAGATCCGCAATAACGTCCCCGCTGAGCCGCACGGCTCGGCGACACGTTATCAGGAGACGGTGGCCGCGTCGGCTCCAGCGCGTGTTAGGCGCTGTGCTCGTCCAGTGCGAGCCACGTCCATTGCTGCACTTCAGCACTCACTCCGATCGCTGTTGTCGCAAAGTACTTCAGCCGACGAATGCTTCCGCGCTATCTCTCGCTCCAGAAGCGGTCGAATAACATGATATGTGACTCGTCCTGGCGACGATTCACGATGAACGCTGTCGCATCGCCGATCCAGCCGGCGCGGAAGTCCATGTCGAACGGCTCTTGAAAACGAGCCGCGATGCGACTCGCACCCGTCGCCGTATCGAGAATCCAGATCGTGTCTCGCCTGCCAGTTTCCTGGACCAGGACGTTGATCGACCGGCCGTCCGGGCTGAACACCGGACACGAGTATCCCTGGCCGGCGATCGGTTGTTCCCACACGGTGGACCGCTTCTCCACATCGAGCAGGCGAACTCCCGTTGGCCCGTCTCTCGAGGTGACGAGCCAGGTCCCCTCACCGGTGGGCTTCCGAATGAGGTCGCCGCGAAAGAACCCGTCAAAAAGCTTCTCTGGCGTGCCGCCGCCCGGCGAGATGCGCCAGGTGCCCATCGATCCGTCACGCGTCGAGCTGAACGCGATCCACGATCCGTCCGGCGACCAGACCGGCCACGACTCCGACCCTTGGTCGCGCGTGAGCTGTCGCAACCCTGACCCGTCGACCTTCTGCACCCAGAGGTCTGACGGACCGTCTCCGCTCGCGATGAAAGCCACGGCCGACCCGTCCGGCGACAGCGAGGAGTGCGTCGCACCGCGCCCCGAAAGTGCGGTGACCTGCCGCGGCGACCCACCCCGGTCGAGCGGGCTCGCCCAGAGATCCCGGCCGTGACCGCTGAAAAGCAGTGTCCTCCCGTCACGGGAGACGAAGGTCCATCCCGCGCCATAGGTACTGTCGACGAGCCGGACTGCCATTCTGCCGTTCGTATCGGGATCCGATCCGTTCGGGACCTTCCACACCTCGTTGCGTCGTCGGCTGAACGTGGCCAGGAGTCGCGACCCGTCGGACGAGAGACTGAGGTCCTCGAGATTCTGGCCGATGCGGATGGCGAGCCGCGCGATCGAGCCGTCGCTCGTATCGAGAAGGCCAAGGCTGCCCCAGGCGGCGATCGATCCCTCGTACACCGTGTCGTATGCCACGACCAGGTGCCGGCTGTCGGGAAGCCAGCCGTGAGACGAGATACCTTGCGCGCTCGTGGTAAACCGAGTCACCTGGCGCGTGTCCCCGCTCTCGACATCGACCAGCCAGAGATTGATCGGCCCGAACAGCTCCCATCGAGGATACGAGAGCCAGCGGCCGTCTGGCGACCAAACGGGGCGCGGGTCGCCTGGGACGGCTCGGACAAGAACCCGCGTGGAGCTACCATCGAGGGCGCTCACGGTCAGATCGCTCACGTCGCCGGTGGTCAGGTAGGCCAGATACTTGCCGTCCGGGGATGGGGCAGGCATCCGGGCCTGATCCAGCACCTTTCTCGGTTGTCCACCGAACGCGGCGATTCGCCAGATTTCGTTGCCGTCCGCATCTCCTCGTGTGAAGTACACACTCTCTCCGTCCGGAGAGAACGCTGGATGCGACTCCTGTCCCGCATCTGCGGTCAGACGGATGGGTTCACTCGACGTGACTTGTCGCATCCAGAGGTCGGGAGTCCCGCCGTGATCCGATACGAACACAAACGACCGTCCATCCGGCGCCAGGGCCGCGCCCGATTCGGTGCCTCCGTAGTCCGTTAGTTGTGTGGCGATGGCCGCCGCCGTCCGTGCGTCAGCCACCGGGCCGCGGCCGCGCGCCAGACGGCTTGCGGCGATCACACCCAGAATCACCAGGACTCCAGCGAGCACGAACGCCGCAGTCCGCCACCGTCGAGCGCTTCCCTCGGCGACGCCGCCCCGATCTTCGACGAATGCCCGGTCCGGCGTCGTCGCCTCGTCGAGGTCGAGTCGCGCATCGGCGATATGGTGCAGGCGATCCCTCGGATCCTTTGTCAGACAGCGGCCGAGGAGCCGCCGGACGGGTGGCGGCATGCTCGCCGGCAGCCGCTCCCACTCGGGCTCGCGGCCGACGACGGCCGCCAGGATGTCAGTCGTTGTCGCCCCGGTGAACGCGGCGCGACCGGCGAGCAGCTCGTACAGCACACAACCGAAGGCCCAGATATCCGTCCTCCGATCGATCGAGTGTCCCCGCGCCTGTTCCGGACTCATGTACGCGGCGGTTCCGAGAACGACGCCGCGGCGGGTGACGTCGGCGGTGAGCGTCGGCGCGTGCGAGGCGGCGACGGGCGATGCGCCGGCTACTGTCTTGGCGAGCCCGAAGTCCAAGACTTTCACCGTTCCATCGGATCGGATCCTCACGTTTGAGGGCTTCAGGTCGCGATGCACGATGCCCTGCTCGTGCGCGGCCTCCAGCGCCAGAGCGATCTGCCGGGCCGTCGCCAGCGCTTCGTGGATCGGCACGGCGCCACGGGCGATGCGTTGTACCAGATCTTCTCCATCGACGAGCTCGATGACGAGGGCACGAGTCGGCCCTCGGTCCTCGAATCCGTAGATCTGCGCGATGTGGGGGTGATTGAGCAGGGCGAGCGTCTTCGCCTCTCGCTCGAAACGCGTGAGTCGCTCAGGATCGCTGACGAAGGCGTCGCTCAGGACCTTGAGCGCGACCTCGCGACCGAGCATCGTATCGCGGGCGCGATAGACATGTCCCATGCCGCCAGCGCCCAGGAGACCAACGATCTCGTACGCGCCAAATCGCGTGCCGCTTCGAATGATATTCTCGTCTTCGGCCATCCTCGTTGGTGGTTCAGCGCCTAACGTTGCGAATGAGCCGCGCGCCTCACGATTCTCCGGCGCGTCGGCTCCATTCGCGTGTTGGACTAAATCCGCCTTCGGCGGATAGATAAAGCCCACGCGCCCGCGCCTCGCGTCATCCCGCCGACATCGGACGCACGATCCCTCTCCAGGGAGGCTGACTCCTCCCAGGAAAGGACATCGTG
>JBQTIE010000321.1:0-11765 GCA_052389315.1 Acidobacteriota bacterium | reverse complement strand
AGGCGACGATCGCACCGAAAAAGATCGCCAAACTCACGATGCGTTCCGGGATGACGTCCGGCAAGTCACCCGTCTCTTCATCGATGTAGTGACGCATGTCCACGACCCAGCCAGTTGGCTTCACCATCGGCTCACCTGGTCTGACGGCGAGCGCCGGCGCCGGGGCGCGGGGCACGCTGACGGCGTGGAGGGTGATCCAGGAGACCGACGCGGCGTGCCAGTGCACGATTGGCGCGGCACCAGCGGGCGACCCACTCGTCGATGCCGAGAAAGAGAAAGTAGCGTCGCGCACAGTCCGCGCGGAGTTCGCTCAGCAGACCGCGCTCGATCGCTCGCAGGCGATATTGGGGTATGCCCAGCGCAACCGACACCTCACGAATCCCGCGTCCGCCACGGGCCTGGCGGCATCGCGCGCCGAGCGCATGCCAGCGCGTCGAGTCTTCGCTGTGGGCGAGGCGTGCCTCGATCCCCGGAAAGGCCGACACCAGTGCGCGCCGCACCGCGCGATCGAGCACGCGAATGTCAGTGGTGCTGAGAATCGCGCATGGATCCTGGGCAAGCTTTTTCTCGAGCCGGACGAGTGCTGGTGTTCGCCTCATGCACGCCGTCTCCGACGAGGACCTTCGTGTGTGCTCGGGTTTGCCGTAAATCCTGAGTCGTCGCCGTGATGAATGAAGATGCGCCCGTGAAGCGCGTCCCCTTCGAGCACGGCCCATCCGCGACCGCTGATGCGGTCCCCTTCGTCGGACCCGTCGAAGGAACACGCGATGCCCGGCTGCCCATCGCGCTGGACCACCCGGTAGTCGAGCCCTGCTTCGATGGCGAGAAAGCGCACGGCGCCCAGGCCGTCACGTTCGAGCGTGAGGTGCGCCGGACCGACCAGGTCGAGGTCGTCGGCCGTCCATAACTTCATCTCGGTAATCCGCCAGTGGCCCACGAATGGCCGGCGGGCCGCGGTGTCAGCTCGCGCCATCCGTCTCCCCACGCGCCGCGGGCACGAACGGAATCAGCCCAAGCTCATAGGCCTGCTCTTGGAGTTCGCGCGGCGCCATGCGCCCTGTCGACAATCACGCCGTTGATCTGGATCATCCACCTCCTTGCCCCTTTCGCGAAGTGACTCTTGACAATGCGCCACCATATGTTGTGGCTAGGTGCTCGATCTTTCGCAATGGCTGGTAAACCGGATTGTTACTCCAACGAGCATCGGCGCGGGACGGCCGTCTTCCGACGGGGGCATGGTATGGATGAGAAATTCTGGGCAGACCTCGACGCGACGCGCGGTGGAGCGCGCGACCGGGAGCATCGACATGAGCAAGCTCGCTTTCGCTGCGGAGAACGCGGTGAAGATCGCGGGCACGATCGACGTCAGCAAGATCTCTTCGACGCTCGCTCTCACAGACGACGTGCTCCGACGGTACGAGCGACTGAGCACGAACTCCGCGCTCGTCGGTGAGACGCTCGAAAGCGTAATCGCGCGACACAGCTTTGCGCTCCCCGAATTCAATTCGCCGCTCCTCTCGACTATCAGCCTAGCGGCGGAATCTCTGCCCAAGTTCGACATAGCATCGACCGTCCTCCTGGAAGCGCGCGCACGCGAGCTAGCCGGTTTGAATGACATGGTTTCAAGCGCGATGAGTTCAATTGCGTTTGACCATCTCGCCGCGTTCGATCGGTCGCTCGGCCGGCGGCTCGTGGGTCTCTCAGATTCGTACCGCGATATCTTCGCGGGCATGGCCGCGATCGAGATCCCGCTGCCAGATTTTGTGACCGACCTTCCTCCGCGCGACATGATCGTGAAGAGTGCGATCGTCAAGTCGCGGACGCCGGACTTCGAGCCGGCCCACGCGCAGATCGATCTCGATGATCCGGCATATGCGCGCTCGGACGTGGACCTGATGCTCGCGGACCTGAACGTCGGCTACGTCACGATGCTCGACGAGGCCGCCGAAGTGATCTTCGGCACGTCGCTCGGTCGTGTTCGACACGGCTCCGTGTCCCTGCGCGAGCTGTCCATGCACGTGCTCCATGATCTCGCGCCCGACGACGAGGTGATGACATGGACGCAGGATCCCAACCACTACCACCAAGGGCGGCCGACTCGGCAGGCGCGTGTTCTCTACATCTGCCGGCACGTGAACTACGGACCGTACGGCCGGTATCTGAAGAGGAGCGTTAACGCCACCGTCGCGTTCTTCGATGCGCGAAACGGCCTACACGAGGTCAGGCCGGACGTCTGCGACTTCCAACTCCGGCTGATGCTCACCGACGCGATCGGGATCCTGCGGTTTCTGCTCCGCACGGCGAGCCACCGGTCATGAACGCGCTTCCACAAATGACCGGCGTGCAGTATTTCGGCCTTTTGTTCGCCAAGTACGCGGTCCCAGCAGGCCAAGGCTCGCCGGCGATGACCGCGTTCAGCGGTCTCGTCATCCGCTTACCGTCTGGGCGAACGGCAACCTGAATCAGATCTGGCCGTCCGGATCCTTCGCGAAGGGCACCACGGTCGCGGGGACCACGGACATCGACATCTTTATCTCCCTCAAGAGCACCACCCCGCACACGCTCTCGGAGATCTACAACAAGCTCTACGAGTACGCCGAAGGGCAGGGCTGGAAGCCGCGCCGACAGAACGTCTCGATCGGAATCACCAACGCCGGCGCATTAACGAGAATCTCCAGACGGCGTCCGTGATCGATCCCTCGAACACGAACAACATCATCTCGGACGATCTTACCCAGGCCGAGAAGAAGGCGATCGCGGTCCAGGCCGGGAAGTCGCATGACACGCCCTCGTGGGGCGGGACACTCTGGTAGCAAGATGGCGAACCGGCTCCAGGACCTATATGCGAGCATGCAGAACCAGCTCGCGGCGAACCTCGACGCGGCGCGGAAGGCAAACAAGAACCCGAACGCGAAGGGCGACGAGTCCGAGCTCACCTGGCTGAAGCTCTTCGACGACCACCTGCCGCACCGCTATCGGCCCGTGAAGGGGATCGTGATTGACTCGAACGGCGACGAGAGCGACGCGATCGACATCATCGTCTACGACCCCCACTGCACACCCATCATCTATAACCAGCAGGGCTATCCGTACATCCCGGCCGAAAGCGTCTACGCGGTTCTCGAGTCGAAGCAGGATCTCGACAAGGAGCTCGTCGAGTACGCCGGCAGGAAGGCCGAGTCCGTCCGGAAGCTCAAATGGACGAGCGGCAGCATCACCGCCATCACCGGCATGCACAAGCCGAGGGAGCCGTTCCGGATCCTCGCCGGCATCGTCGCCTACGAGAGCACGTGGAAGCCACCGTTCGGCGACTCGTTCTTCGGTGCGATCTCGGGATTGAGCGATCTGCAGCAGCTCGACTTCGGGATCGCCGCGGCGCACGGGTGCTTCGAGGTGAACCACGAGAAGAAGGAGATCAAGACGTATCCGGCGGAGCGCGCGCTCTCCGCGTTCCTCATACGGTTCCTCGCTAGGCTCCAGGCGCTCGGGACCGTACCCGCGATCGACTACGATGTTTACGGCCGTCTTCTCGAGTAGTTTTCGAGTTATCCCCAGATCCGGTTGCAACCTTCCGCCGGCGAGCTAGGCTGAGGGCAGGTACGTTTCATCTGTGGCAGCGGATGGAACCCAAACGTCCCGCCCGCTGCCCACGAGCGGGATTTTTGTTACGCCCTCGGAGATTCCCGCCAGCAGCGCGGTCAGCCGACGCAAAGCACGAAGCATGGGGCTCGTGACTTCTGCGTGCGTGTCAGGTGGACCGCGCTGGTGGCGGGAGGACCCGCGAGGGCTTTCCCATCCCGCCCAACCCTTCACTGGGAGGTAGAAGCTCGGACGAGTCGAAAGCTAAGGTGACGAACCACGGGCTCCGCCGGCCGACCGGGCGACCCGACAACTCGGGCTGGAAGGGCACCATCTTCCACCGAGGACGAGACTGCACGACTGGCGGCGCGAAACAGGCTCTCGAACGGAGCCGATAGCGGGTGACGGGGCCTCTACATCCGCAAAGTAGCGCTAAGGGTGCCGACACACGCGAGACAGGCGACGAGCCCATAGGCTTTCGACTTCGAAAAAGCGTTCGATCATAGGCCTGCTTAAGTTTCCGGCCCGCGGAAACTGGTCGGTCCGCGAAACAGGCCAGCAGATAGAGCGGCCAGGGCCACTATGGCACCCTGTCCACGAAGGACCGGTCCCCGGCTCGGGCCTGTTGTCCCCAGAACGAGGGGACAATCCGTCGTCGGCGTGTTTTGATGAACGTGCAACGGCGTCCGGCGCCGCGGCCTTTTCGACGACGGGCCCCTGACGATCATCGTGAGATTCACCATCGACATCGGACCGAATCTGCTCCAGCTCGTGCAGCTGTATTTCATCGTCCGTTACATCATGCCGGCCGTGGTTGGCGCCACGTTGCTCGTCGTGGCGGTGTTCGTCGTTCGTGGAGGTGGGCCGCAGTGGGAGCCGCGGTCGGCTTCGTGCTGACGGTCGCGTTCTTGGTTCCGTAGCCCCGCCGCGCCGGCTTGGCCGACTGGTATTTCGGGGGATCCTCGTCTTCTGAGATCCGTCTTGCCTTGTCGAGCTATTACGTCTAAACTTTAGATTGAATTAGAGAGCCGACATGCAGCAAATACAGCTCAAGCTGAAGCAGGCGAGCGTCGTCCTGGGGGTGCCGCAGAAGGACCTCCAGAATTTCGTCCAGGCGCGCGTTCTCAAACCGCGCCGCCGCCTGGGTCTTTTTTACTTCGATACGAACCTGCTCTTGCAGGCCAAAGTCGCCATCTACCTCAAGGGGTCGCTCGGCGCGTCGACCCGGTACTTGTCGAAGTTTGCCGAGGCCGTCGCAGGACTCCCGGGATTCGAGACTGGCACGCCCGACTTTGTGTGCTTGAAGTCGAGCCGGTGGCAGGCTGAACCGCCCGTCGAAATTCGGATTCCGCTGGGAGCGCTGGCCGAGGAGTTGCGCCAACGCTTGCCCCTGGCTGCCGCGGCAATGGATCTGCCCCGAGGGCGGAAACGGCCCGGCTGGAAGCGCGACTTCCTGGCGGCCGTCCGTGAGGCATCCGGCGCACTGGAAGGCCTGTCTGAGAAACAACTCGCCGACACGATGCGCACGTACCGCCGCGAACGGGGAAAGCCAGGCCTGACCGTTGTCGCCGAAGCTGCCAAAGCCTCGGCGTAGGGGCGTTGTCGATACGTCGGTCCTCGTCGCCGGTATCGCAGGCCTCAGGACCGAGGAGCCCGCCACGAATCCGAGCGCGGAGTTCTTGCGCGCATGGATCGAGCACGACACCTTCACATGGCTCATCAGCGCGGCCATTCTCGACGAGTACGTCGAGGTGCTGCGACGCTGTGGAGTGCGCCGGTCGCTCGTCGGAAAAGTTGTGAACCTGCTGCGAGAGGCGGCCGAAATGGTTGCCCCGCGCCGTTCCATCGAAGCTCAGCCCGATCCAGACGATGCGCCGTTCTGGGAGTGCGCCGAAGCCGGCGACGCCGACTTCATCGTGACCTTGAACAGGACGGACTTCCCGCAGGGTAGGTTGACGGCGAAGGTGATCGGGCCGCATGAGCCGTTGCCGTCGTCAACGACACGGCGGCGCCGACCGCGTCGCCGGTAGCACGACCTCCTGGGAACGAACGCTGCCAGTCGGCCACCGCCGATTTCGGACCTCCCGCACCAGTCCAGAACACGTTTTCGTCGTGGATTTTCGTGACCTCGGCGAGTGCCGCAGTCACCACCGGCGGAACCGGCACGTGAACCGGCGTGCCGGTCTTTTGCGTGTAGAGGAAGACGCGCCCGTTCTGGAGCCGGTCCCGCGTGATCGTCACGGCGTCGCGGATCCGGAGGCCGGTGTGGCGCAGCAGGAGAATCATCGCCTTGAGGCGCTTCCGGTTTCCCTCGCCGTATATCCCTTTAATCGGAAATTCGTCGCAGCCGACGAGGATCTTGTTCATCTCGGCGCGCGTGAACGGCAGCGTCGGCGACGACGGCACTTCCGGCAATTTGATCGAAAGGATGGGGTTCGTGCTGACCCACTGGCGCACGCGGCAGAAGTGGAAAAAACGCCGCCAGGCGTTCCTGCTTTTTCTGCATCGAGAGCGGGGCGTCCGGCCACGTCGCGCGAAAGCGGGTGAGCTCGTCGACGCCGAGCTGCTTGAGGCGGGTGTAGCCCTTCCCGCGACACCAGGGCAGGAGCTGCTTTTCGAGGAGCACCTTGTATTTTCCGATCGTTGCCGGCTTCAGCCCGCGCGCGATGGCATCCTCGAAGAACCGGGAGACGGCTTCCGACACCGTCGGGATGTCCGGCTTCATGACGCCGATCTCACCCGACACGTGCCACCCGCGGACCACATCGGACGCGGCTTCCCACGATGTGAGGTTCAGCGCCTTCCGGACGTACTCGCCGCGAAGCGAACCCTGCACCCAGATCGGGCAGGCGCACCCGCGCGCGCCGCGCGCGTTCCTCGGCTTTCCGAAATGCTGGCACTCAGGCGAGTGCCGGCGGTAGATCGTGAGCACGCGCCCAGTCTACGGCCGGTTTAGGTACAAAACAGGTACAGAGAGAAATGCGAAACCGCTAAAGTCTTTGGATTCGCATGTTTAGATATGGTGGAGGCGGCGGGAGTTGAACCCGCGTCCGAGAATACGTCGTCGAAGACCCCTACGTGCGTGTCTCCATTCGAATGTCGCAGCCGGTTATGAACGGAGCCACGCGCCCCGGCCGCCATCTTCGATTCGTCTCGCAATCACGCGTCGAAGCGGCACGTGATCGCCAGCCTGCTGAATGACGGTCTGTCCCAAGCCACAGGCACTCTCAGGACGACCGCTCACTGGGTATTAAGCAGCGAGAGCGTAGTCAGAATTCGCAGTTAGCGAATTTTCCATCGGATTTACGAGGAGATGGCCCTCGGCACGCGTTCCTCGATCCCGCACCCCCGTCGAAGCCAAGTCGCCCCCGGACGGATGTGACCGGATCACGGTCGCTCCCCTCATTGTAGCATCGGGATCGGCGCAGCATCGGGATCGGCGTGGGCGCCGAGCCCGGCCGGCCCGACACTCAGGCACACACCGACTCCGGAGGCGATCACATGACGAACCACACGATCTCTCGTCCTCCGCCTCGACGCCTGTTGAAGCGCATGATCGGGGGCATCATCCTGCTCCTCGCGGTCGTCGTGGCCGCCGCCATCATCATCGAGGCGCGCGCGCGGCGACTCGAGGGCCCCAGGCTGGCCGAACTCCTCACCCTCGGCGAAGGCATGACCGTGGCCGAGATCGGCGCGGGCAGCGGCTGGCTCACCGTCGACATCGCCGAGCGTCTCGGCTCGTCCGGACGCGTGTACGCGACCGAGCTCAGCGCCTCCAGCCTGGACGAGATTCGCCAGGCAGTGGCCGACGCAGGGCTGACCAACGTGACGGTGATCGAAGCCGGCGAGTCCACGGCCAATCTGCCGCCCGGCTGCTGTGACGCCATCTTCATGCGCCGCGTGTATCACCATCTCGGCGACCCGGGCGCCGTCACGGCGAGCCTGCGCGACGCGCTCACGCCGGGCGGACGGCTCGTCATCATCGAGTTCACGGCGACGGGCCTCGTCGGCACGGCGCTTGGAATGGGGATCGACCAGACGGACCTGGTTCAGGCCGTCACCGCCGCGGGCTTCAGCCTCCTCCGCATCGATCAGTGGCCGGGCTGGGATCACTACGTTGCAATGTTTGAGAAGGGCGCCGCGACAGCGCCGTGACCCTGGCCCGCAGGAACCGACCGTTCTGCAGCGTCCTCAGGGAAGACGCCGCTCGACCCGGGTGCCGCGCTTCGGTCTGGAGCAGGGCGGGATCGCCCATGGAGTCTATCGCGGGACGAGAAACGTCCCGGCGAGGCGGTCCGGCAACCCGCGTGCGGGATGAATCAGCGCCCAGGCCGTTCCGATGAGCACGACAGCAAGGCTGGTCAACGCGACCCACGTCAACTCTTCGCCACGTGAGGAGGTGATCGAGGCCATCCATCTTCCGACTGCGTAGCCAGCCGAGTAGCCAACGGGCTGCCCTGTATCATCGAAGGTCGTTGGGCCTCCGAGAGCGATCATGGTCACTGGTGTGATCGCGAGCGGGGCCCATGCCACGGTCGAACGCCAGAGCGCCCGCAGCCGGGACACCTCGCGCCCGTCAGGTCGGACGACAGCGATACCGAGCGCCCGGAACACGAACCCCGAGCGGAAGAGGAACGCGCCGAAGCAGCTCAGGCAGGCCACAGGGAGTGGCGCGATCAGCCCGACCAAGAGCAGCACCAGCCACATGCGTGGGTCGAGCCCGGAGCCGCGCGCAATGAACGCTTCGAGCGTCCGCGTGGCGTTCGCCACTGCCCCGGGCGACGGCGCTTGGCGCTCGGAGAGAATGCGCTCCGCCCGGGCACGGTCCGCTGCGGTGAGCTGGCGACGGATGAACCTCGCCTCCCAGGTCGAGGGGGCCTGCGCGCTCGCGCGAAGCGGACCGGCGATGTACACCTCGAGTGCCTCGATTTCAGCGGCGTGTTGCTGCGTCCGTTCGCGCACCTGTTCCGCGGTCGTGAGTCTTCTTAACATGCGTGCCAGCAGATCCACGTCGCGACTCGCGCCGCCAGAGCCCATCATGGCGACGCCGAACAGCGTCGCGAGTGCGGCGAGCGGGACGGCGCCGCTGAGCGCCAGATGGAGACCGCGGCGTCTTCTTGTCACGGTGCTCGGACGCTGCTCCAGCGCGGTCACGCCAGCGAGAATCTCGCCGTCACTCGTGAACCCCCGGCCGGCCAGCGTCGCGAGCCAGGCGCTCGCCGCAAGCGGCAGGGGCGTGGCGCGCGGGTGCCGGGCCGCGTGTTGCCGGAGGCCCAGCGCCGCCATCGCCGTCTCGTGCAGGAAGCGCTGCACATCCGTCAGGTTCGCAAGCGTCGAGTTCCACGGAGATTCCTCGCGCGCGTCCGGCGGCCGTACCGGTCGCCGGCCGTTGCTCGATGCGGGTTCCGCCGCAACCGGCCAGTCGAGCAGCCGGGCCCGCCCGTCGCGCGTGATCCACACCCGGTCGAGCGTCAGCGGCGGCAGCGTCCCGTCGCTCGATCCGGCGGCGAGTTCCTCGGCGAGGTCTCGGAGCCAGTGCCGCACCTCGGCCCATGCCCGCGGCGCAGCGCACGACGCGGCAAGCGGCGCTCCCTCGGGGGCCTCGAACGCATCCCAGTTCTCCGACGGACTGCGACGGCCCGCCAGCCAGCGGAGGCGCCCGAATCGCGCGAGCTCGCGCCGCCAGCCCGGCACCGGGGGCGTCTCGGGCGATCCGATCCGAACCCAGACGCGGCGCAGCAGCAGCGGGTCGTAGGCGACGGCGAACGGGCTACCCGCCACGGAATCGACGACGCGGTACGGGCCGACGGATTCCGAAGTGGCGGACGGGGCGGACGCTCCCGCGGGTGCGGCGGCAGGCGGCCTCGCCTGGAGTTGGACCGCCACGCGGGAGACTACCCGCGTCCCGGTTGCGAGATCGTGCCGGGCGGCAAACCCGTTGCGGCGCCGGGCAGTCGAAAACAACAGCGCCAGCACCAAGATCGCTCCAAGCGGTTGTAGAAGCGCAACGACGCCATCACGCCCATCAAGCACCCGTTCCCAGCCGAAGATCAGCAGCGAGGCGAAAGCAGGAATTTGCCCCGACCCCTCGAACAGCAGCGCTCGCGTGAAGGCGCGGGAGAATCCGGGGAGCTGGCCCTGCCCCGTGACAACCCGCAGCCCGGCCGCAGCTTTACCGAGACTGCATCCCCATCGGCCCTCGAGAGATGAGAAATACAGCACGAACACCACCGCGCTCGTCAGCCATCCCGTCAGCGACAGCCCTCGATAGGTCGACGCCGAGATCGGCAGCGACTCGACATACAGGGCAGCCGCCAGGAAGCCCAAGGCCAGGAGTCCCGTGTCCATGAGGTACGCCGTCACGCGAAGGCCCAGCGTGGCTGGCGTCTCAGCCGCGCGACCGTACGGCGCAATCGCGCTCGCCAGCGCTTCATAGGTGGCGTACCGCTGCCTCGCATCCTTCGCCAGGCAGCGCAGTACGACCTTGGCCAACCCTCGCGGAATGTCCGGGCCCCAGGCGGCCGGCGAGCGCGGCGCTTCGCGGGCGACCGCGGTGAGCAGCCGCATGACGTTGGCGCCCTCGAACGGGGTGCGCCCCGTCAGCAGGTAGTACAGCGTCGCGCCGACCGCGTAGATGTCGGACCGGACGTCGAGGGTCTCGCCGCGAAGCTGTTCCGGGGAGCAGAACGCCGGCGTCCCGACGATCATCCCCGTGAGGGTCACGACCGTCTCGTCTCGCCTGTCGGTTGAGATCGAGAGCCCGAAATCGCCGACCTTGACCACGCCGTCGCTGCCGACGAAGCAGTTCGACGGCTTGATGTCGCGATGCAGCACGCCGGCTCGCGCTGCGGCGTCGAGTCCGGCGATGATCTGGCGGATCACGTCGACCGCCGCCGTCGCCTGGAGCGGGCCATCCGCGCGGACCTGGTCGGCGAGCGTGCCGCCCGCCATCAACTCCATCGCGATCACCGGGACGCCATCGATGGTCTCGGTGCCGTACACGTACACCGTATTCGGGTGGTTGACGGACGCCGCCAGGCGGCCTTCGCGCAGGAACCGCGCGCGATCGGTCGACTCGAACCCGCGCGTCAGCAGCTTGAGCGCCAGGCGGCGCCCGCTGTCCACCTCCTCGGCCTCGTAGACTTCGCCCATGCCCCCGCGCCCGAGGGGTCGCACGATCGCGTATTGGCCGAACCGCTGGCCGTCGGCGAGGCGCGGCGGCGCGGGGGGGACATCGAACTCACTCGCCGCGTGCGTGGGGGCGTCGGAGGCGGCGTCGTTCCACGCGCGACCCTGGACAGTTGAGCGCGGTGACTCCTTGTCCGCCATGGACAGGGGGCCGAAGTCTACCCCGATCCCCGATGCGCCCGCAACGAGAGGCGGACTCGACCAGGCACGCGGCTGAGCGGCAGCAGCGTTGCCCGCTGCGCTGCGTGCCTGGCGGTCAACCAATCCCTCGGGCGGACCGTCAAACTCCCAGTTTCCCGAGTGCGGCCTGGGCTGTTCCGAGCCATTTCCGCTTCCAAGCTCGACGGCGGTTCGTGCCCGTGCGCCGCGGTCACCACTGGATCTTTCAGCGTAGTCAAACGCACCACTGACCTTGGAGCCACGTGTGATGTCCTTCGTCCGCCACCTGACTCAAGACCTCCGCATCGCGGCTCGCAGCCTCGGCCGGCGCCCGGGCTTCACGTCGGTGGCGTGCCTCACGCTCGCGATTGGCATCGGCGCCAATACGGCCATCTTCTCGGTCATCAACGGCGTGCTGCTCCGCCCCCTTCCCTACCCGGCCTCCGAAGAACTCGTGGCCGTCAACATCACGCCCAATCGTTGGAACGCCGGGCCAGGGTCGATGTCGTATCCGGACCTCGCTGAAATGAGAGACGAGGGCGCCTCGTTCCGGTCGCTCGTCGTCATCAACACCTCGAACATGACCCTCACCGGGCTCGGCGATCCGGAGGTGATCGAAGTCACCCGCGTGACGGAAGGCCTCCTGGAGACCTTCGGCGCGGGGCCGGCGTCGGGCCGCGACATCAGGCGCGACGAGTTCGGACCCCGCGCTCCGACGGTCATCGTGATCGGTCACGGGTTCTGGCAGGAGCGACTCGGTGGAGTGCCGGACGTGATCGGCCAACGGCTGGTGCTCACCGGCAACCCCTATAGGCTTGAAGGCCGAGAATCCTTACGAA
>JBQTIE010000320.1:0-20248 GCA_052389315.1 Acidobacteriota bacterium | reverse complement strand
CGGAGCGGGGCCAAGACGACAACGAGGGCACCAGCGAGGCTGCTCGTCGGTTTGAGGCCTCCACCGTCGCCAGCGACGACCCCACGGGGACCAAACGCGGCACAGATGCCACAGTTTGGTCTCAGGCGCAGCTTCGCTGGGGCGGACATCATCAGGTAAACGCCCGGAGGCGTCGTCAAGTACGCCCGGCCCATGATCGTCGTCGCGGATTCTGGCAGCGACGGCCGCCTGGTGTCGAGTCTTCGATTCTGGCGCCGCGGGCAACGCTTGTGCGTCTGTCCCGTGTCAGTCCGACACCGCCAGCTCGCCAGGCACAATCGGCCGGGTGCGTGGAAGCAGACCCAGGCGAGACGCCCACCCGACTCCGGCCAGCACCCCCACGAATGCCGCGAGCTTCCCCAGGTCGTAAGCGGTGCCCACCGGCAACACTTTCCACAACAGCCACAGGATCGGCTGCGCGATCAGCACCGCCCACGCCGTGCCGTAGAAGTACCGGCGCTCGTGCCCCTCACCCGCGGTGGACGCTCTCACGCGCGGCAGCCACCCGAATGCGCCGAGCAACCAGACGCTCCCCGCCAGCGGGAAATAGCCGAACTGATAGAGCTGTTTCAGCCGCCACTCTCCTGTCCACGCCGCGGCCGCCAACCCGACGATGTTGAGGATGGCAAACGCCACCATCTCACCCCATGCCGCGGTGTAGCAGATGCGCCGGTACAGGGGGTTGGGGCGATCCTCGGTGAAGCGGATGATGTACGGCGCCGGCTCGCACCCCGGCAGTCGGCCGAATAGCCCCGCCACGCCGGTGCCGACGACCACGAGGCTCAGCCACGCCGCGATGCGCGCGTCGAACCCACGTTCGAACAAGTCGAAGGTGAGCGGGCCGGGCGCGATGAAGAACACGAAGATCCAGATCGGCCAGTGGTTGAATCGGTAATAGAGCTTGTTGCGGGTCCGCAGCTTGCGGTCGGTGTCCAGTTCGACACGCCGCGCGGTGGTCTCGTGGGGTCGCACCAGTGAACAGGATACACTCACGGCAAGATCAGGTGCGGTGCGTGCGTCAGGTGCGAGAGGTGCGGTGCGTGCGGCAGGTGCGTCAGGCGCGAGGTGTGCGGTGCGTGCGGTGGGTGCGACACGTGCCGGTCGTGCTGGCCCTCGCCAGCCTCTTCTCCGCCTGTGCGCTCGGTCAGTCCGCGCGTGACGCGCTCGTCGAGCCGACGCCCCAGACACTCGAAGAATTCCAGACGGCCGCGGCGCGGGTGCTCGACGAGACCGTGGTCCCAGGAGCAGGCCTCGCCCTCGTTCGTCGCGACGGCATCGAGTGGACGGGCGGCATCGGCCTGGCGGATCGCGAGCGCAGGACGCCGGTGACGGCCGACACGCATTTCAGCGTCGGGTCCATCAGCAAGTCCTTCGTCGCGCTGGCGCTCGTACAGTTGTACGAGGAGGGAGAAATCGATCTCGACGCTACGATCGCCGAAGTGGCCCCCGACGTCGAAATCGACAACCCCTGGCACGACACGGACCCCGTCCGCGTCATCCATCTGCTACAGCACACCGCCGGCTTGGATGACTTGCATTTCGCCGAAGTCTATCTGCAAGACGGAGATGACGAGCTGCCGTTGGAGACGCTGATACAGCGCCATCCACACTCGCGTCGTGTCCGCTGGCGACCCGGGACACGCATGGCGTATTCCAATCCGGGATACGCCGTGGCCGCACGCTTGATCGAAAAGGTCACCGAAGGACCGTACGAGGACTACATCCACAGAGAGATCTTCCAGCCCCTCGGGATGACCACCAGCAGCTTTCGGCTCAACGAGGCCGACCAGACGCTGCTCGCTCGGGGGTATACCGGGACGCCGGGTGTTCCCACGGGGTATCCGAGAATCTACCTGCGCCCCGCGGTCAGCTTGCACAGCTCGCCCCGCGAGCTGGCACCGTTTGTTCAAATGCTCCTCGGTTGGGGTGAGCTGGGCTCCACCTACATCGTCGATCCCGAGTACCTGGGCAGCATGGAACAGCCACGGACGAGCCTCGCCGCCCGCGCTGGTATTCGCCACGGCTACGGAACAGGCATTTTCAGCACACTCACCCATCCGTATCCGCTGCTCGGCCACAGCGGTGTGGTCGAGGGCTTCACCTCCACTTATGCCTACTCGCCGTCCCGGGACGTCGGGTTCGTGATCCTTCTGAACAGCACCGGAGGCCGCACGGGCGAGGCCATGAGGCGCTTGTCGTCGCTGGCCATCCGTTACTTGAAGCACGACGTGGAGCTGCCGGAAAAGCCTCGCCGACAGGTCGAGGCCTCCACGCTGGAGTCGTATGCTGGCTATTACCACGACGCCAACCCCCGCAACCAGTTCATGTGGGCGGTCAGATGGCTGATGGCCGGACGGACCATCCGACGTGACGGAAGTGAGCTGACCGCCGTCTCCGTCCTTGGCACGCGCAGGACACTCATCCCCGTGGACGAGTCCCGGTTCCGGTTGGAATCCGAACTCGATGCGAGCCTCGCCTTCACACGGGATGAAGGAGGCCGGATGGTGCTGGCCGGCGCCAATGTCTACGCGGAGCGGCGTCTGCGCTGGGAAATCGAAATCATCCGGATTCCGCTGTTGACTGCCGTCGCCGTCGTGCTGTCGGTCTGCCTGGTGGCCTGCGCGTGGGTCGCCCGGGCGCGAGACACCATGCAAGGGGGCTTCTGACGTCTGAAGTCGTCGCTCCTGCTGTGTCCAGTCACCCTGCTGAGCGCGACCGCGGCCCTCGCCCTCACACCTCGGCGGCTCTGGGGCGAGGTCAACACGGCTACCGTGTCGGTGTGGGCGGCGACGCTCGCGGTTCCAACGTCGACGCTGGTCGGAGCCGTCCTCGCCTTCTCCGCTCATCATCGCGGCGCGAGCCGCCGGCTCACCGGCTACGCCCTGGTCGTGTCGCTCGCGATGGGCGCAATCACGATGTATCTCTGGAGCCACGACCTCATCGGAGTCCGGATGTGGGCCTGGTAGGGCGCGCATGTCGAACCCTCGCCCAGCGCGGCTCGGTCGAGGGGCCGAGCTTCCGCTTCCGGCTCACGCGACGGCCCGGCGAGGCTACCGCGAGCAAGCCCACCGGCGCCAGGTCGTCAGTTGACGAGCACGCTTCGACCAGCCGGCGGCGGCGTCCACGACGGATAGTGGCCGCCGATGGGGAACCCGCTCATGAAGGTCGAATTCGAGTGGCCGAACCACGCAATCGACTCGTCCTCGAGCCGCCTGTCGAATCGAAATGCCACCCGCGTCGGCCGTCCTCGCGCTGACACCGCGAGGATCTCGATCTGCACTCGGGGCAGCGTGACCACGTCTCCAGGCGAGAAAGGACTTCGGTCATCGCGCACCAGGTTCCACCGGTAGTCGCCGTCGATCTCCATCACGAGGGTATCGTCGGACCTTCGCGCGAGCAGGATTGGCTTCCATCGGTACTCCACCGGCGCCAGCACCAGGAATTGACCGGCGGGCGGATTCCCAGACAGTGCTCGCAACGCCTCGAAGTAGATCCGGGTCCACATGTCGTCGTCCAGGACAACCGACGAGCTTGCCTGCGAGATCCGCGTTGGACGCCAGGGTCTCGATGCCGTCCGTCATCCGATCCATCGCGTCGGCGGTCACGACGACGCGGCCGGCGAGCCAGAGCGGGGCGACGACGAAGTTCATGGCGATCAGCACGTCGAAGGCGACCCTGTACACCAATCGGGGAAGGCGGGGCGAGGGAGCGACGAGGCGGCCGGCGAAGACGTCCCCGGCCAACTGCGCCAGCAGCGCCGCTCCTCCAATTCCCGAGTACAGCAGCATGCGGTCCATGGGAAAGACGGCACAGCTGGGCACGATGGACAGGACCATCCCGACACCCCAGAAGCGCGCCGTCGCCTCACGTCTCAGCAACGGCAGGAACAGCACGAGGAGGCCTGCAAGGATCGTGAGAGCGGCCACGTGCCATGCCGCCAGTGCCCTCGGCGAGACCATGGGCCAGAAATCGGTCGGTGGAAACAGCCACTGCGCCAGGAGGTAGAGGGGGGCGCGGGCCAGCACCGCGCCGGCGAAGGGCCAGGGCGAGGTGACGGGATCGATGTAAGCCTCTGAACCCGTCGCGCCGTATCCCTGGAGCTAATAGAGGGTTCGCCAGGCAAGGACGACCACGGCAGCGGGAACGAGACTGAACGCGCGCGCGCGGCGTGATCCTGGATCCAGAAAGCACGCGTAGGCCAGGAGGTACGCGCCGACCGCCACGGCACCTTCGTTGGAGAGCAGCGCGATCAGGAGGCTCAACGGCGCCAGGATGGCGGCGCGTCGGTTTCCCTGCTGCCGCCATCGATGGTGCAGGATCAACGCCATCAGCCCGAAGAACACGCACACCAGAGCGTTGCGATTCGCGAGGAAGAGCACGGGCATGACGTGCGTGTGGCTGAGGCCGTAGGCCGAGACCGCCAACCCCGCATGCATCGGTACCGTCGAGATCCGCCGGAACAACACACCCGCGACGAGAACGATGGCCAGATACCACGCGATGCTGTGGAAGTGCATCAGCCACGGCGCATCGGGCCAGAGGGCATAGTCGGCCGCGTGGGTCAACGCGGTCACCGGGCGCCAGAAGGCCAGCTTCAGATCGGGTGAGGACCACCACGGAAGGCCAACACGCTGAAGCTCGGCGACCCGCGGCGGACCGTCGCGGATGAAGGCAAAGATGTCGAACGGGTCGGACGGAAACCCGGGCGAGCCGATGTACATGGCGCGATGGATGTAGTCATCGGCCGCCAACCCGGCGGCGAGCGCTGGTGCCGTCAACACGCCCGCGAGACCCGCAACCACCCACGGCCAGCGCGGATGTCCGAGCCATCGAAGGACGAGGGCCCTCATGCCCCGCCGACAGGCGCTGCGGTCATGAAGCCGGCCGCCGGTGACGCTTCGGCCGAGTTGGTCGCACTCGATACAGGAGGTAGACGCACCCGCCCTGGATGGACCGGCACTCGACCAGGTCGAGCGCGACCGATCGCGGCTGAGCGAGGAACAGCGGGATACCCGATCCCAGCAAGATCGGATGAATATTGAGGCCGACTTCGTCGATCAGCCGTGCTTCGAACAGGCTGTGGGCCAGCTCTCCACCACCCATGACGCAGATGCCGCTGCCGCGCTTCGCCTTCAGGGCCCTCATGAATGGGCCCGCCTCGTCCGCGACCACCTCGACCGAGCGGTCTGGTGGCGGTGGCATCGTGCGCGAGAACACGATGTTCCTCACGCCCGGGTAGGCCGACGTTCCGGCGCGAAGGGCAACCTCGTACGTCTTTCGACCCATGACCACGGTGTCGATGGTCTTCCAGAATTCTGTCGTGAGGGCCTGCACGTCCGCACTCCAGTGGAGCCAATCGACCGAGTGGTCGGCGCGCGCGATGAACCCATCGAGGCTGCAGCCGACGCCGAAGGTGACGGTGCGCATGCGGATCCTCTCGACTCAAGGATACATGCGTCGCTCCGAGCTCAACCGCGCCGACCCCATCGCCGGTTAGACTGATGCGGTGACGAACCGTGCGTCAGGCGCTTCCAACCCGCCAGCCCCGGCAACCCTCAAGGAGTGGAACGCCGCGGTGTACCACCGGGTGTCGGGCCCACAGACCGAATGGGGGCGTCGCGTGCTGACCCGCCTCGATCTGAAGGGCGACGAACACGTCATCGACGCGGGATGCGGCACGGGTCGGCTGACCGGAGAGCTGCTCGCCCGACTTCCCCGTGGGCGAATGGTCGCGATCGATCGATCGTGGAACATGCTGATCACGGCGCGGGCCAACCTGCGGCCGCAGATTGCCGACCGCGTGGCGTTTGTCCGCGTCGAACTGCCGCTCTTGCCGTTTCGGTCCTGCGCAGACCTGGTGTTCAGCACCGCGACGTTTCACTGGGTGCTCGACCATCCCGCGCTCTTCGAAGGCATCCTGCGGGTGCTGAGGCCCGGAGGACGCCTGTTTGCCCAGTGCGGGGGCGGTCCGAACCTGGCCCACGCCCGCGCGCTGGCCGCGGGCGTGATGGGCCGCGCGCCCTTCGCCGAGTATTTCGCCGACTGGACTGGTGTCTGGGAGTATGCCGACGCAGAGGTCACGGCCGAGCGGTTGTCGGCGGCGGGATTCGCAGACGTCTCGACGAGTCTCGAGGAGACGCCCACTTCGCTCGTGGACGAATCGTCCTATCGCGAGTTTGTCAGCACGGTGATCTACCACGTCCACCTGTCGCGGCTGCCGGAAGGATCGCTGCGGGCCCGGTTCATCGACGAGGTCACGGCGCTGGCGGCTCGGGAGGATCCTCCCTTCACGCTGGACTACTGGCGTCTCAACCTCGAAGGACGACGGCCATGACCCACCCGGCGATCATCCGACCCTCGGACCACGCAGCCTACTCGCCGGACAAGATGGGCAAGACCACCATCTTCGCGTCCCAGCGCCTGCTCGTCGGGCTGAACGCGTTTGAACCGGGCCAGCAGCATGCGATGCACACCCATGCGGGCATGGACAAGGTCTATGTCGTGGTTCAGGGTCAGGGCGTCTTCCTGCTCGAGGGACGCGAGCTGGCCATGCAGGCGGGCGACATGCTGGTCGCGCCCGAGGGTGTTCCGCACGGAGTGCGGAACACGAGCAACGGACGCCTGCTCCTTCTGGCCATGCTCGCCCCAGCGCCGTGACGAGCGACCCCGGCGAACTATTGCTGACGCACGAGGTGCCCCCGCTTGGTCAGGAGCTCTACGAGGCTCCCGGGCCCAACCAGATGCGCCGCTCCCACGACGATGAAGCAGCCGGTCTTTTCAGAGAGGCATCGCTCGACGGGCTCGACCCAGTTGCGGTTCCGCTCCATCAGCAGACGCTCGTACAGGGTGGGCGAGTCGGCAAAGGCGCTGTGCAGGAGCCGTTCGACCGCCTCGGTGTCGCCGCGTGCCCACGCATCCGCGATCGTCTTCACGTTCTTCAATTGTGTGTCGAGGTCGACGATCACCGACTCCAGAAGCGCCTCTTGCACCGCCGGCGGCATCTGGTCCAGGCGTTCGAACTGGTACGCGGCGGTTTCCAGCGCCCGGCGCTCCATCCCCACCTTCTTGGCCTTGGTGAAAAAGTACAGGTCGACCCCGTGCTCCGGGTTGAAGCCTTCAGCCTTGAGCGCCGGCGCTGTGAGCGACACTGCCGCCATCCACGGTTTCATCCGCTGGATCGCCACCATCGGCACACCAGCCCTGGCAGCCCGTGCCGTGACGCGCGCGTAGAGGTCGCGGGCGATCAGCTGGTCGAGTGTGCGGCCATCGACGAGCAGGGCCTGCTGCATGAGAGCCGCCATGGTCGCCGGGCTGGTCAGCTCGTCGAAATCCACTTCCTGGATGAGCACACGAGACTCGGCAAAGGCGCGTTCGACCGACGACGGGAGCGGGTAATAGTCGGGGGTGAGGACGTGCAGCGAGCCCATCAGGTAAGTCGGCGGGGCGCTCGGGGCTTCGATGGCCCAGAGAAACGTGCGGACAGGCGCCTGAGCGGTCAGCAGAACCGTGGAGGCCGCCAGGGCGGCCATCGTCGCACTTCTCACGAGCCATCGCATGTCTCGAGAGTACCTCGAAACGGGCGCGAGGGCACGCCACGCGGGCCTCGCCACGCGACGCCCTTCTCGTAAGATCGAATCCGCGTGTCGCTCACCCAACTGCTCCAGGGCGCCGTGGTGATGGCGCCGATGACCAAGGGATCGAACCTGCCGTATCGTCGGCTGTGCGTCGAGCTCGGCGCCAGCATCACCGTCAGCGAGATGACGGTGGCGAAGCGGCTGAAACAGAAGCGCCCTGCCGAATTTGCGCTGATTCGACGCTTCGCCGGTGAGCCGTGCTTCGGCGTGCAGATCGCCGCGATCAAACCAGACGAAGCGGCGTGGGCTGCGGCGCTCGTCGAAGCGCGGGGCGCCGATTTCGTCGACATCAACTGCGGCTGCCCGATCGACTCGTTCACGCGACGAGGCTTCGGCGCCTCGCTCGGCCGCCAGCCCAACCGCATGCGTCGCCTGGTAGAAGCCGTGAAGAACGCCGTCACGCGGATTCCGGTCACCGCCAAGATCAGGCTCGGCTGGAGTGACGAGGACCGCAATTACCTTACGCAGGCCCGCGCAGTGGTGGACGGTGGCGCCTCGGCGATCTTCGTGCACGGCCGCACGCGCAATGCACGGTATCGCCTGGCCGCCGACTGGGACGCGATCGGACGGATCGCCGCCTCGGTGCCGGTGCCCGTGGTCGGCAACGGGGACCTGTTGTTCCCGCATGAAATCGAGGACGCCAGGCAGCGCTCGGGGTGCGCCGGCGTGATGGTGGCGCGCGCCGCGCTCATCAAACCCTGGATCTTCCGCGAAGCTCGACACGGCTACTGGAACATTGCCGCGCATGAACGGCTGGGGTTGTATCGGCGCTACGCGACCCTCGCGCGAGAGCACTGGGGCACCGATGACCACGGACTGGCTCGTGTGCGCACGTTCGTGCGCTGGCACCTGGACTTCTGGTGCCGCTACCACCCGCAGCTGCCCGACGGGACGTTCCCGACCATGCAGGGCCGGCTGGAGAAGCGCCACCCGCGCGACCCTCTCGAAGCGCTGCTGGCGCGGCCCGATGCCGCGGCTCTCGACTACCTGGCCGAACAGCTGAGCGTGGATGCGGAGGTGGCGCCCGACTTCGTCCCTGCCGAGGCGCCACGGGTCGAGGCGACTCTCGCGGGGGCTCGCTCCGATCGCGAGGTCGAGGGCTGACGCACAGGGCTGCCGGGGATCGTGCTCACCTCGAGCGGGCCGCCTTGTGCTCATCCAGTTCTTCGAGTGACCGAGGCCAGTCGCCCTTCAGCAGGCGCGACAAGGCGCGATCCGCCAGCAGTGTCCCCCCGGTCTGACACGAAGGACAGTAGTTGGCTTCGTTCGCGGCGTAGCGGATGCGCTGCACCGGCGTCCGGCAGCTGGGACACGGTTTCCCGTAGCGCCCGTGCACGGCCATGCCCTCACGAAACGCCGTCACCTTGTCGGGAAACCCCGAGGCGGCTTCGGCGATCAAGTGGTCGCGCCACCAGACCAAGGTCGTCTTTGCCGCCTCGGCGAGACGCGCCATCTCGATCTCGGACAACCGGGACGTGAGCTTCACGGGGGAGATCCGGGCGGCGTGCAGGATCTCATCCGAATAGGCGTTGCCGATGCCGCTGACCAGGCGCGGGTCCGTCAGCGCGCGCTTGATGGTGTGGTTCTCGCGACGCATCGCCTCGGCGAACTCGGCGGGCGTGGCGGTGAGCACGTCCAGGCCGCCGGGGTCATGGTGTCCCAACGCGTCTTCCCCGCGCACCACGTGGAGCGAGGCTCGACGGGTCGACCCGGCCTCCGTCAGGATCACGGTGCCCGACGAGAAATCAAAGGCCGCCAGACCGATTCGCCCGGGCACGCGCGCGCCGCGGGTCTGCCATCGCAGTCGTCCGGCAATCATCAGGTGAAAGACCGCGTACACGCCGTGATCGAAGCCCCATACGATGCGTTTGCCGATGCGTCTCAGATCTGTGACCGAGTGGCCGGCCAGCATCTCGAGGGGCGGATCGATCGATCGCACCAGAAACGGGTTGGCCAGCCGGATCGCCTCGAGTCGCACGCCGACGAGGCGCGGGCGAAGCGCATGGAGATAAAGCTCGATGTCTGGCAGCTCGGGCACCGAGACTCAGTGTACGGCCGGCCACGCCGCCGCGACAGGCTGGAACTCGGCGGCTCGCGGGAGTCCGGGCCAGCACCAGCCCTTTGGCGGTTACCGGCCGAGGTCGACGAGGCCTTCCGGGCCGCTCAGGCGGAGCCGCGAGCTGGCGGCCAGTGTCACCGCGTCGGCGCTCGTCACGATCTGAAAGAACGGGTTCTCGATCGTGCCTTCCCGACACGCCCGCAGCGTGCAGATGAGGCGCGTGGCCGAGAACGCCCGGCCCGATAGCGCATACGATCCGGAGCAGACATTGCAGTCGCCCTGGAGGCTGACCCGGTCGCCCGCCGCGAACTCGATGGCCAGCATCACGCCCGGACCCGGAACAATCGCGGCGGCGTTTCTCGGCTCAAGCGACAGCACTTGCCAGCGTCCGGCCAACTCCACCGTCGTGGGCGCCGTGGGCATTTCATCGCAGCCGCCCAGGAAGACAAGCGCGACGCTCATCGCGCCCAGCACCCGTCGCGCACCCGACGCGCGGGACCTTCGTCTCGGTACCCGGCGCACCTCACGCACCCGCCGCTCTCCTCAGTACGCGTTGACGACCGACTGCCACCCGATCGCCTGGCGAGGTGCCACGACCGCCCGGAGGGCTGCGGCAGCCGGAGGCGCCGAGCACCGGCCGGTCCGGATGTAGTGAAGGGCTTCAGCCAGCGAGGGCTCCTGCGCCGTGCCCAGATCGAAGTCCGCGTCGTCGGCCGCTACGCAATCGGGGCTGATCCCATCGAAGAAGTCGCCAAAGCCGTCGGCGTTCACCAACTTGAAGGCAACCGGAGCCAGCACCTTGTCGCAGAACGTGAAGCCGTACTGCCCTACCGGTTTGCCGAAGGTCGGCGTGCCGATGACGACGACCGGCACGTGCGGGCGCAGGCTGTTGATGACCAGCTCGCTGGCCGAGGCCGAAGCCCGCGTCGTGATGACGAACAAGCGCGACAAGGTCAGCGCCTGCGCCTCCTGCCCGAATCGCAGCGTTTCGTTGCGACGCGAGTTCTTGTCGTTGTGCTCGAAGGTCGCAAAGACGCGGCCGTTGGTGAGGACGCCCCCAACCAGGCTCCCGAGGTGCACGGCGACGTCAACCAGCCCGCCGCCGTTGTAGCGCAGGTCGACGACGAGGTCCGTCACGCCCGCCTCGCGCAGCGCGGCAAACGCATCGTTGAGCGCTTCGTAAGAGGGTTCGACGAAGTTTCGGAAGAACAGATACCCGACGCGCCGGCCGTCGACGTCGAAGGTGCTCGTGAGCGACACGGTCGGAATGGTGACTACGCGCTTGACCAGCGTGGCGCGCCGCACGTCGCCGTTCTTCGCACGCCACGCCAGGGCCACGACCACGCCTGGCTCGCTGGCGCCGAAGGCACCGCCGAGGTCATCGTTGGCGATCAGGTCCGCGAGCGTCCGGCCGTTGATCTCGAGAATGCGATCCCCGCGCGACAGGCCGCTTTCGGACGCGGGACTGTCGGGAAACACGTGCAACAGCCGCATCTCCGAACCCACGGTCTGCGTGGAGAACCCCAGGCCGACGAACTGACTGGCTGAATAGAACGCCTCGGTGGCCGCGCGCGTCGTGATGTAGCTGAACGTGTTGTCCAACGGCCGGTACCGGGCGGCCTCGAGGAACGCTTCAGGTGAGGCGTAGTTCGCCGGGTTCAGGCGAGGAATCTCCCGGTACCACAGGTAGTACTCGTCCAGCACGTCCCGGACGAACAGGTTCTGGCTCGTCACCGTGCAATTGCGGGGGCCTGACTGCGCCGCCGCGGGCACAGGACTCAACAGGCCGCCGGCAAGCGCCAAGAGGACCAGGAATATGCGCACGGACACGGCTCGTTGCAACTGTAGGGCCACGTCAAACGCTCGGGATTTCGGAGGTTTCCGCCCAGCGGCCTGCCCAGCCACCGGTTACGTCCCCGACGCAGGTCACGGTTTGGTTCCTCCGGAACACAGCCGGCCTCTATTATTACCTCCGATGGCAGTGCGTTGGCCGGCCCTCGTCGGCACCTGCGCGTTGGCGGCCGTGGTGTCCCTGCCGGGCCAGGGGCCCACCCCAGACCTCGTGCTGTACGGCGGACCCGTGGTCACCATGGATTCCGCCTTTTCGATCGCCGAAGGGGTGGCCATTGGCGGCGGCCGCATCCTCGCTGTCGGGTCGGCCGCGGAGGTCCGTCGGCTGGCGACGTCGAGCACTCGCATCGTCGATCTGGCGGGACGCATGGCGATCCCGGGATTGATGGACAACCACCTCCACGGACCTGGCGGCGGTCCCGGTGTGGACCTCTCGAGGGCCAGCCGCCTCAAGGACGTCCTCGACGCCGTCGCCGCGCGCGTCGCCCGTTCCGCCCCCGGCGACACCGTCTTCTCCAACAGCGACTGGCACGAGGCGCAGCTCGTCGAGCAGCGCCTGCCCTTGCGCGACGATCTGGATTCGGTGGCGCCGTCGCGGGCCGTTGTGCTGGTGCGCGGCGGACATGAATACATCTTGAACTCGGCGGCGCTCCTGCGCTGGCACATCGACGAGCGCACCCCGGAGCCCGAAGGTGGCCGGATCTCGCGGTATCCCGACGGCCGGCTGAACGGCGAACTGGTGGATCGCGCCAAGGCGCTCGTCACGCTTCCTCGCGCGCCGTCTCGCACACTCGACGAGCGCATCGCCGATCGCGTGGCCGATTACCGCACCCTGCACGCCGCCGGCCTGACGACCGTCCGTCATCCCGGCATCTCCGTGGACGACTACCGATTGCTCCAGGAGATGCGGCGGCGCGGTGAGTTGACGATGCGTGTGCACGCGCTGCTGCGCCCGGCCGGGGATGCGGCAGCGATGGGTCGCGCGCTGGATGAATCCGGGATCCGCATGGGAGAAGGCGACTCGTGGCTCAGGGTCGGCGGCATCAAGCTCGGGGTGGACGGAGGATTCGAGGGTGGTCTGATGCGGACCTCGTATGCGGCGCCGTTTGACGAGAACGGATCGTTCCGTGGGCTGCAGACCGTCGAGCGCGCGCCGTTTGTCGAGGTGGTCCGCGCACTCAATCGCCGCGGGTGGCGAGTCGCGACGCACGCGGTGGGAGACGCCGCGATGGATCTGATCCTCGATGCGTACGAAGCCGCCCACGCCGAGCGGTCCATCGCGGGCCGCCGGTGGTCCATCGAGCACGGATTCATCGGCCGGCCCGATCACCTGCCGCGGCTCAAGGCGCTCGACGTGGCCATCTCGGCGCAGAATCACCTGTACCTCGCCGGCCCAAGCCTCGTGAAGTATTGGGGCCAGGAGCGAGCGTGGCTGACAACGCCGGTACGGCGGTATCTCGATTCGGGATTGCTCGTGTCGTCGGGCACCGACGCCCCGGTGGTGCCCTACCCGCCCCTCTGGACGCTCTATCATTTCGTCACGCGCGAGACGCTGACCGGCGGTCCGATGGGGACCGACCAGCGGATCACCCGGGAAGAGGCGCTCAGGCTGGCGACGATCAACAACGCGCGCCTGATGTCCGAGGAAGCGGAAAAGGGGTCCGTCGAACCTGGGAAGCTCGCGGACCTGGTCGTGTTGTCGCACAACATCTTGGAGGGACCCGAGGCGCGAATCCGCGACGCGCGCGTCCTCATGACGATCGTCGGAGGAAAGGTGGTGTTCGAGCGATGAAACGCCGCACGCTGTTGCAGTTGATGGCGGCCACGGCAGCCACGCTTCGCTGGCCGCTGCGTTTACGTGCGCAGAATGCCGCGCTGACACCCGCCGACCAGGTGCGTCTCAAGGCGTTGGCTGAAGTCGTGCTGCCCTCGGAGATCGGTCCGGCTGCCCAAGAGGCGGCCGTCCGAGGATTCCTGCGGTGGCACGCGGACTATCGTGCCGGCGTCGAGACGGATCACGGATACGGGTTTCCCCGTCTTCGCCGAACGGGCGGTGCGCCTTCGGCGCGCTACGCCAGCCACCTCGCGGCGCTCGATGCCGATGCACGTCGCGGAGGCCGCAGCTTCGCGGATCTCCCCGTCCTCGAGCGACGCGTCATCGTCGAAGTCGCCGTGGCGGCCGCGAAGGTCGAGCGGCTGCCAGCGCGTCCCGATGGCGCGCACGTGGCGACAGACTTGATGAGCTTCTACTTCAACAGCATCGAAGGTCAGGATGTCTGTTATCGAGCCCGGATCGGCCGCGACACGTGCAGGAGGCTGGCCGGGTCGGACCAGCGGCCGGCCCCCCTGGGAGGACGCGATGCCAACCGTTGAATGCGATGTGTGCATCATCGGCGGCGGCATCTCCGCTGCGCTTCTGGCTCAGAAGGTTGCGGAACGTCGTCCGGGCACGACGATCGTCGTGGTCGAGGCGGGAGACCGCTTGTTCGACACCAAGAAGCGCCTGCAGGACCGGTTGCGCGCCCTCGCGTATGGCGAGAACCCGTGGCCAGGTGACGTGATCGAGGATCAATCCGCAGCCGGCATGATCTCGCGAACCATGGCGGTCGGGGGGTCCGCGATGCATTGGGGCGGCGTCACCAATCGCTTTTCAGAAGAGGACCTCAGGCTCAAATCCATGTTCGGGCTCGCGGAAGACTGGCCCATCGAGTGGAATGAACTCGAGCGGTACTACTGCGAAGCCGAACGGCGCATCGGCGTGGGCGGCGAGCCGGGGCCGCTGCCTGAGGACCGGCGCTCCGAGCCGTACCCGATGCCTCCCATGAGGCTCTCGTGGAACCTTCGCCAGCTTCGCAGCTGGGCGGAGAAGAGCGGGATTCCGTTCTGGGCCACCCCACAGGCCAAGAACACGGTGCCCTACGACGGTCGCGCCGAGTGCCGGCGCTGCAACACGTGCGAAATCTGCCCCACGGGGGCGCGCTACTCGCCCGATGAAACGTTTCGCCGGCTGCTGGCCGCCAAGGCCATCGCGCTCCACGATCGAACGCTCGTCAGACGGCTCGTGTCGGCTGAGGGTGGAACGGCGACGGCAGACCTCGTGGCCGCGCAGGCGCGGCACCGCGACCGCCCGGACGAAGAGATCGAGTACCGCGCGAGACAGTTCGTGCTGGCGGCCGGCTATTGCTGGAGCCCGCACCTGCTGCTCCTGTCCGCCTCCAGCCGTTTTCCCAACGGCCTGGCCAACAGCTCCTCTCTCGTCGGCCGTTACATGAACGGTCACGCGTTTCTCACGGCCCAGATCGAGCTCGACGCCGAGATCTACCCCGGCATGAACGATCAACACAGTCTGATCTCGCGGCAGTTCTTCCGCTGTGCGGCGGACCAGCCGTACGTGCGCCACGACCTCAGAATCTGGGAGAGCAGCGCGGGGCGCGATCCGCGCTTGAAGGCCGATGACGGCCGGCTGCTGCTTGGCGATGCGCTGATGGCGGACTGGCGCGCCAGGACCAAGCGCGGCGCCGCGCGCCTTCGTGCGTACTATGACGTTCACCCGTCTCGTGAGAGCACCCTCACACTCGATCCGTCGAGCAAGAACCGCTACGCCGACGCGATGCCGAAGATCGTGCACCGGCTGGATGCCGCGACCGAGTCCAGGATCCCGGCGACCAAACAGCACATTCGCGAGCTCTTCGCGCGCCTGGTGCGAGAACAGAACGGCAGGGTTCTCTCGGTGAGCGAGAGCACGTATCTGGATCACCCGGCGGGTGGATGTCGCATGGGTCGCGATCCGCGGTCCAGCGTTTGTGACAGCTTCGGGCGCACTCATGACCATGCCAACCTGTTCGTCGTCGGGGCGCCGACGCTGCCGACGGGGGGATGCACGAACGGCACGCTGACCTTCGCGGCTCTGACGCTGAGGTCGGCAGACGAGATCAGCCGCACGCTATGAGCCGGGGAGCGGAGGACGACATGACACGACGATTCACGACGGGCGTGGTGGTGCTGGCTGCTCTGGCCGGACTCGGTGTCATCGCGGGCGCACAGGCGCCGCAGAATCCGCTGCCCGGGACCCGGCTCACGCTGGACGAGCTGCGCCGCCAGATGTTCCACGTGAGCACCGGACGGAGGCTCAAGCCCGCGTCGTGGCCGGGCGGCGCCCGTGTCGCGGTCTCGCTGTCGTTCGACGTCGACAATGCGACGGCCACGCTGTCACAGGGCGTGCTCGACTACGAAGTGCTCTCGCGCGGCGAATACGGTGCCGTGGACGGGCTGCCCCGCATCCTGCGCCTGCTCGAGGCGCACCAGCTCCCTGCCTCCTTCTTCATCCCAGCCGTCAGCGCGGCCCTGCACCCGCAGATGGTGAAGGACATCCTCGCGGCCGGCCGGCACGAGATCGGTGTTCACGGCTGGATTCACGAACGCCTGCCGCTGCTGAACAACGAACGTGAGGAGCTGAGGCTGCTCAACCAGTCGCTGGATCTGCTCACCAAGGCTGTCGGCAAACGGCCCGTCGGATATCGCGCGCCGTCGTGGCAGTTCAGCTTCTGGACGATGAAGCAGATCAAGGACGCCGGCTTCCTGTACGACAGCAGCCTGATGGCCAGCGACGACGCCTACGAGCTGCTGCTCGACGGGCAGCCGACGGGCGTCATCGAGCTGCCCATCGAGCGGATCCTGGACGACGCCCCGTACTTTGGCGGCGGCGCGAACGGGTCCAATCCGTCCCTCGACGCCGTTTACGACGTCTTCCGATCCGAGTTCGACGAGGCTTTCGATGAACGCGGGCTCTATCTGCTGACGATGCACCCGCACATCATGGGGCATCGCTCCCGCGTCGCCATGCTGGACCGCCTGGTGCGCCACATGAAGGCCAGGGATGGTGTGTGGTTCGCGACGCACGAAGAGATTGCCCGCCACGTAAAGACGCTGATGTAGGCGGTGGCCCTGCAGCCCCGTACGCAGCAACGCCCGAGACAGCGTCTCGGGCGCGTGCCGACAAGCGTGAGCTGACCGACGCGGCCTATCGCAGGCCGCGGGCGACCTTGTAGTTGTGGTGCGCCACGTAGAGATAGGCGCTGTTCACGGCGGCCGAAAGCGCGATGGCGGCCACCTTGTTGCGTTGACCCAGACGATGCGTCGCCAACACGAGTCCCGCGCCCACAGCCGCCTTGACGCCGATGAACGCGGCGCGGTTCTTGACCACACCCGACATTATCGGGTTGGCTTCCACGGCCCCGCGATCCAAGGCCTGCATGGTCGAATGCAGATCCATCGCCTGCGTCACGGCCGTCAGCGCATGGAGTCCCACGAGCACGGGTGTGAAGCTCGAGCGGCGCGGTGGGGCCGCCTCGGGCGCCGGAAGCACGATCGGCGTCGGTGCACGCTGCCCGAACACGCCCGCCGAGGCGACGCCTCGCGGATCGCTCGTGCCAAGCTGCGCACTGGCGAGGAGAATCGAGTCGGTTCCCACGGGCGCCGCGGCAGCCTCGGTTTGCGCCGAGGCGTCCGGAACCAGTCCGGAGAACGTAAGAGCTGCCACCAGGGAGAGTGCGGCGACGACGGTGCGCGGCATGACCAGCCTTTCCGGCTCCTTGCGGAGTGCCGTACCCTCTCGAGAAGGGGGTGCGCCTCATGCGCGATTCGTCGAGAGTGACGTGGCGCATACCGCAACGGAGGTGCCGGGGGCCGGCTCGTTCTGGGTGATTCGCGCATCTCGCGCAGCCCGCGTGACTTATCTGATTGGCGCTGGTGATCACGTCGGCCGGGTTCGCCGCGCCGCAAGTGCGTTTTTCGTCGCCTCCTAACAAACCTGTGTGCGCGAGGCAGTCAACGGCGGCGCAGAAGACCGTTCGGCGGCCGCTGTGCGGGGCGGTGCAGCGCCTGGCAGCCGTAGTCTTTCCCGAGCAGTCGCGCCTCCTCGCGTGTTCGGTACATAAAAAGGCCGCTCGCGGCCGGGAGGCGGCGAGCGGCTCGTTCAGAACCCGGTCGGAGCGTGAGCGCTGAGGGTCGCCGATCCCGAGTCCACGCGCGCATCGAGAGTGCGGCGCAGGCGGGCGAGGAGGACATCGTCCAGCACCGACAGGAGGTTCACCTGCTCTCGCGGATCGGCTGTCAGCTCGAACACCTCTTCACGACTGCCCTCGCGGAGGTACTTGTAGACTTTGCCGCCCTCCGGGTACACCAGGGCGTACAGCGGGGCGTCGACGCCGTCGTCGTGATGAACGCTGTAGGGTTTGACGCTCGCATCGATGAGCGATCGCCCCTCCCATGACGGCGGCACTGGCAGCCCCAGGCGGTCGAGAATCGTCGGGGCGATATCCACGTGTGAGGCGAAGCTCAAGTTGCCGTACGCCGCAGGCGGCTCGTCGTAGATGAGCAGGGGAATCCGAAGCACGTCCTGATACAGCAACGTGCCGTGGCCGAGGCCCCGAAATCCCGCGCGATCGCCCAACCCATCGCCATGATCCGAGGAAATGACGACGAGCGCGCCTTTGAGGTAGCCCTTGGCGTCCAGGGCCTGAAACACCTGCTCGATGATCGCATCCGCCTGGCGCACGCCGTTGTCGTAGCCGTTGACCAGCCTGTCCCGCTGGCCTGCCCACGACGCGAGCGACGCTGCGGGCTCATGCACGGCATAGGTCGGCAGCTTGAGCCCCAGCTGGTGCGCTGACATGAGATGCAAGAAGAAGAACGCAGGTGTTCCAGCAAACGGCGGCACCTCGTCCAGGCCCGCGAGGACGACGCGATCATCGGTCGGCCAGTATGACGGCGACGTCGGACCGTCGGAGTATCGGGTCACGTCCTGGCCGTAGAACTCGCGCAGGCCAAGCCAATCGTGATCGCCAGAGAGCAGGAAGTTCACCTCGTAGCCGAGATCGCGGAACAGGGCGTGCAGCGTGAAGTTCTCCGGCACGAGGTTGCCGAACGTCTTCGACGACAGGATGCTCGCGATGGCACAGGACGAATCTGGACATGTCGCCAGGGCGACGTCCACGCGGCGGAGACGTCCTGCCTCGTGCATCTGCGCCAGAAACGGTGTGGTCGGCCGCTGGTAGCCGTAGACGCTCATGTGATCGGCTCGCAACGAGTCGGCAATGACCAGCACGACGTTGCGTCGGTCGAAGTTCGCTGGGTACGCGTAGGCGGCGCGTTCGATCGGACCAACCCGCCGGGCTTCGTCTGCCGCCCGGGACAGCCTCAAGCCGTGCGCGCTGTACCCATCGAGCCAGAAGCCCAGCAGCGGCTCTCGGCGCATGAGATGCCAGCGATGGTCGACCGTGGCGGTGGACAACAGCGTCGCCGCTCCGGCAGCGGCGAGGAGTGCGGCACCTGCCAACGCGACCGCCGGTCCATACCGCCCGCCTCGTCGCACAGTTCCTTCCACCATGAACAGGTCGCGCAGCCCGGTTTCGACCAGCCGCGTCGACGCGAGGATGACCCCGCCTCCGAGGACCAGGGTGAGAACGGCCGCGATGGTGGAGGTTGGAACGGTCGTTCTCACGTAACTCCACAGCAGAAGCGGCCGAGCAAGGTAGCGGATCGTCAAGTCGTAGGTGACGTTGTGTCCCCAGCTTCGATTGCTCACGTAGTCGGCGGCATAAAGCACTACGAGCGCGCCGAGGACGACCGGCGGGACAAGCCTTGCTCCCGTGCGGCCGACGGCAGGCACGCCGAGGCGAAGGCTGAATCCCAGCATGAGGGCACCGGCCGCCAGGCCAGCCGACACGAGGCACAGGTGGGTCGCGATCAGGCGCAGGCCGAAGTCAAACGTCTGGCTGAAGAATGTGATGTAGGCCCCGCTCACGCCGAGCTGAGCGGCGGCGACCAGGCAGAGTGCCCGGGTGGGCCAACGGGAGCGCATCTTGGAAGACATGGCGCACGCATCTGGGCGCGGCGCCAGGGTTCAGCACGCCGGCGACGCGCTGGCTTCGTCGGTCATCATCGTGCCGCAGGAACGCTCAAGCACGGTGAGCACCGGTTCGAGTGCGTCGAAGGATTTCCGATAGCGAAGGCGCAAACACGGCACCGTCGCCGCGAGCTGGAGGTAATCGCGCATCAAACGGTGATTGTGGGCGGGAACCTTCAACGTCATGGCGTGGGCCTGCTCGAGCAGCCGCGTGTAGCACTCCGAGGCCTTGAGCCCCTCGATGGTCGCGGCTCGCTGAGGGCCGTCGTCTTCGGCGGCTTCGAGCACGTAGACTCGCGCCAGTGTCAAACGAGTGTCTGGCCATCGAACGGCTTCCAGCCTGTGCACGGAGCGTCCGAAGTACTCGGCGCTGGCGGGCCGAAGCCGCGTGTCGTTTTGCAGCGGATGCAGCAGGAGCTCCTGCCCTTCCCTCGTCTCGGCCCACGAAAACGCCAGCGTGTCGTCGGCCACCTGGTGCCATCCAGGTCGCCGCCCCAGACCAAAGGCAAGGGTAGACTTGCCCGCACCACTCGGACCCGTGAACGCGACAACCTCGCCGGTCGAGGCCCAAGCGACCGCACTGGCGTGGAGTACCTGGCGTCCCCACACGTGGAACACCGCAGGGAGCCAGCTTCGCGAGACGAGGTGCTCGAACCAGTCCTGGCTGACGGTCTCGGAAGGGAACGCGAGGCACTCGGGCTGATCCCCTCGAAACCGGATGCCGCCTACGCCAGGCTGCCAGATCCAGTAGTCGTCGCC
>JBQTIE010000319.1:0-6006 GCA_052389315.1 Acidobacteriota bacterium | reverse complement strand
GAATGAGTCAAGTTTTTCAATCGGCCTTCAAGACTCTCGCCCGGCCGGAGGCCGGGCAAAACCAATACTGCCACTAGCGAGGCGGAGCCTCACCGCCCAACATGCTCGGCGGTCTCAGGCGAAGCCTGGCTAGCTGTGAGGCGCCGCCTCGGACCTCCGGCAAGAGACGAAGGCGACCGTGATTCAGGCCGATGCTCCAGCGTCGCCCGCGCGCACGACGAACTCCACGCGTCCGACCTTGACGCGGTCTCCTTCGCTGAGGACCGTCTGCTCGACCCTCGCGTCGTTCACCCAGGTGCCGTTCGTGCTGCCGAGATCCTCGACCAACAGGCGGTCCTGCTCGTCGAGCGTGAATCGGCAGTGCACGCGCGAGACGAGCACGGCCTCGACGACGAAGTCGGCACGCGGGGCGCGCCCCATGGTCTTGACCGCGCCGGGGAGGAGCCGAAAGAGGAAGTCCTGCCCCGGATCAGTCGATTCCAGAATCCACATGGCCCGCGTAGACTAGTTGACGGTATCAGCTGAATCAGTGGCGGATCACCCGACAGATCGTGCTTATGCACCGGCCGCGACAACGGAGCGGCCGCTAGCGATTCGGGCGTTACGCTCCACTACTAGTCTACCCGCAGGCATTGCCCAGTGACTCTCTGGCAGGTCTTCCGCACCGCAGCGTCCCGTCATGCTGACCGGACGGCAATCGAGGTACAGCGCCTCGATCGCGTCGACAGCTGGACGTACCGGCGGTTGTTCGACGCGGCGCTGGCACGCGCCTCGGGGCTGATCGCCCGAGGGGTCGCCGCCGGCGATCGCTGCGCCATCCTGGCCGACAACGACGCCGACTGGTGTGCGGCGTACCTCGGGATCCTCCGCGTCGGCGCCGTCGCCGTGCCCCTCGACACCAACTATTCGGCGGCGCAGGTGGCGACCATTGTGAAGGACGCCACGCCTCGCGCGATCATCGCCAACCGGCGGTTGATGGCCACGGCGCGGGAGGGTGTCAAAGACCGCGCCGGCATCGACCTCCTCGACGTGCACGAGATGCCGGAGCAAGGCGCCGCGGACCTTCCGCCGGAGGGCGATGCCGCTGGCGAGCCAGCCGTGATTCTCTACACTTCGGGGACGACGGCCGACCCCAAGGGCGTCGTGCTGAGCCACGCGAACCTCATCGCGGAGCGAGATGCCGCCTTCGAGATTGTGACGGTGACCGATCGAGACAGCGTGCTCGGCGTGCTGCCGCTCTTCCACGCCCTGGCCCAGCTCGCCAACCTGGCCCTCCCGCTGGCCGTCGGCGCTCGTGTGGTGTTCCTCGAGACCGTGAACTCGACCGAGCTGGTGCGCGCCCTTTCGGAACGGCAGATCACGATCTTCGCGTGCGTGCCGCAGTTCTTCTATCTCATTCACCAGCGGGTGATGAAGGAGGTGAGCCGGAGCGGCATGCTGAAGCGCGCCCTGTTCCGCGCGATGCTCGCGCTCTGCTTCCGGCTCCGTCGGCTCGGCGTCAACCTCGGCCCTCGACTCTTTGCGCGAGTGCACGCCATCATGGGCCGGCAGATGCGGCTGTTCGTGACCGGGGGCTCCAAGTTCGATCCGGCCATCGGTCGCGATCTCTACTCGCTCGGTTTCACGATCCTTCAGGCCTACGGGCTGACCGAAACCTCCGGCGCCGCGACGATCAACAACGCAGACGAAGCCCACATCGACACCGTGGGGCGCGCCCTGCCCGGCCAGCAGATCAAGACGCTGCCGGCGGAGGATGCGGAGCTCGACGGCGAGATCGCCGTCCGAGGGCCCATCGTGATGCAGGGTTACTACAACAGACCGGACGCGACGGCTGCGGTGATGAAGGACGGGTGGTTCCTCACCGGCGACTTGGGCCGCCTCGACTCGAGCGGCCGCCTGACGATCACCGGGCGAAAGAAGGAGATCATCGTCCTCGTGTCGGGCAAGAACATCTACCCCGAGGAGGTGGAGGCTGCGTACCGCAAGTCCCAGTACGTCAAGGAAATCTGCGTCATGGGTCTCACCAGGGACGACGATCCGACCACCGAGCGCCTGTATGCGGCGGTGGTGCCCGACACGGATCTGATGAAGGCGCGAAAGATCGTCAATGCCGGTGACCTGCTGCGGTTCGAACTCGAAGGGCAGTCGATTCATCTGCCGCCGCACAAGCGCGTCCTCGGCTACGACGTCTGGTTCGAGCCGCTGCCCCGGACGACGACCGGGAAGTTGAAGCGGCATGAAATCGAACGACGCACTCGGCAGAAGGCGCGCGAGTCGGCACGGGCCGCCGCGACGCCGGCCGTCGATCCGGCATGGGCCGCCGACGACCATGCCCAGGCCGCGGTCGCCGTGATCGCGGGGCGGGCAAAGGGGGCTGCGCTGACCTCCGGGTCGAATCTCGAACTCGACCTCGGGCTCGACTCGATGGAGCGAGTCGAGCTCATCACCGAGCTCGAACAGGTGTTCGGCGTGCAAGTCGGCGAGGAGCAGGCCCCCCAGATTCTCACGGTTGGCCAGCTCATCGACGCCGTGCGTCCCGGGGCTGGGGGCGCGGAAGCCGGTGTCGCGGGCAACTCCTGGGCGGTCATGCTGGCCGACCTGCCCCCTGCGACCGACCCCGTGCTGGGCGGCCTGCTCGAGCGCCGAATCTGGAGCGCCGCGCTCCTGTTCGCGTGCACCCGCCTCCTGCGGCTCGTCCTCCCGCAGGTCACGGTCGAAGGCTTATCGCAGCTCCCCCGCAAGGGCCCCTACATCGTCTGCCCCAACCATCAGGGGTACCTCGATCCATTCATCGTGTGCAGCGTCCTGCCGTTTGCGGTGTTCAGGCAGCTGTTCTTCGTCGGGGCAGCCGAGTATTTCGAAACGGCGCTGTCGCGGTGGATCGCGCGCCAGGCCAACTGCGTGCCGGTGGACCCGGACGCGAATCTGGTGCCGGCGATGAAAGCCGGCGCCTTCGGGTTGCAGCACGGGAAGGTGCTGATGCTCTTTCCGGAAGGCGAGCGCTCCATCGACGGCCGCGTCAAGCGATTCAAGAAGGGCGCCCCGATTCTCGCCCAGCACCTCAACGTTCCCATCGTCCCCATGGCCATTGCCGGCGCCTACGAGGTCTGGCCGCGCAATCGCCGAATCAACTGGCGAACGCTGGTGCCGTGGAACGGCCATCGCATCCGGCTCTCGGTCGGTCCACCGATGATGGTCGATCGATCGATGGAGTACGCCGCGGCCGCCGCGGCCCTGCAGGACACGGTCGAGAAGATGTGGCTCTCGTTGTCAGAAAAGCAGCGGCCCCACCGTCAGGCCCGCCGCGATGCTCCCGGCGACCAGCAGGCCTAGCTCGCCTCGCTCGCGCGCGCACACCATCCCCAATCCTGTCGCGACGGCGGCCGCGCACAGGAACCACCAGTACAACTCATCGGCGCTGTCGTGCCAGCCAATCGGGGGTGCGATTCGACGGGCCGCGGCCACGATCGTGTTGGCCACGTAGCGGTCCCCATCCCGGTCGAGCTCGAAGTACTGCCCCTGCCCGGCCATCGCAATGCGTTGCAGCGCCGTGCGCTCGAGCCGCGACGTGCCTGGGAGATCCTCCTCTTCGTCCTCCTGCACCGGCTTCAGGGCCGGGAGCGGTGCGCCGCCGAGCGTGCCGACGCCGACGACGTGGATGGGGATGCCACGAGCGACTGCCTCGCTCACGGCGTTGGCGACTTCGCCGCTCCACGCCTCGCCATCCGACACGACGACGAAGACGGCGGCGTTGGCCGATCGTCCGTGGATCTCGGCGTCCTTCTCGACGACCCGGATGCCCCACATGACCCCGAGCTCGAGGTTGGTATCCCAGGTCGTGTCGTCTTCGAGCCTGAACGGGGGCCGCTCGTAGAGATGGTCCAGGAAGAAGAACAGCGTGTTTGGGTCGCGGGTCAGGCGAATCTGGGGCGTGGCGATGTGCGCGAAGGCCGTGAGGGCGATGCGATCCTCCTGCCAGCTCAACGCGTCTCCGAGCTCGCGCAGGAATCGCATCGAGCGCTGCCACCGGTCGCGGACGGGCTTGAGGCCCGCCCCGTCTGCGGTGTTGCGCGCGACGTCGGTGACGCGCATGGATGCCGAGGCGTCCTGCAGCACGACGAGATCGACGCCCCCGCGACGAGGCACGGAGGCTGGTGCGACCGGCCTGGCGACGGCGGCGATGAGCAGGGCCAGCGCCACGACCTGCCAGAACCAGAACGAGAGGTCGCCGACGAGGCGGAACCGCTCGTTGAGGGGCACGAGGCGGACGCGACGGAGGCGCCGGATCTCCGAGCGCCGCCGGAGAACCCGCCAGACCCACAGCGCCAGCAGGATCGCCGGCGCGGCGAGCAGCGCCAGGTACTGGGGGGCGGCAAAGCTGAGCGCGATCATCCCTTGCGCGGCAGCTTGCGGCCGGGCGTCGGCTCGGGCTGCGCCTCGCGGTCGCCGTAATCCATGGGCGTCAGGACGTCGAACTCTTCACCGCGCGTCGGCGTCGGATGACGCCCCGGCCGGCCGTGAATGGTCGGTCCCGAGGGCCAGATGCTGGGCGGAGCCGGCGGAGCGGCGGGAAGAGCGGGGCCGGGGCGAGCCGCCGGCCTGGCGCGCGCGGCCGTGTCACGCAGGCGGGCGATGTACTCAAAGTTGTAGGCCGCATCCTGCGAGTACCCGGCATTCCGCAGGGCGCTTGCGTAGGCCTGGAGCGACTGATCGAGGCGCTCGACGCTCATCGGCCGCCCTCCGGCCTCACGCTGGCTGCGACGATAGTTCGCATTCGCTGCAATCAGCATCGACAGGGCATCGTCTTGCGCGGAGCCGCCCGCGGTCGCGAGCAGCGCCTCATAACGGCCCGCCCAGTAGTGCGAGACCGTGGGGCGAAGCCAGGCGCTTGGGTCGAGCGCCGCCTCGACCGCGCGTCGAGGCACCGAGTCGGAGTGGTCCGACGGCGGGGAGGCGTAGTCGAAGGTGGCCAGCCGCTCGTGCGCGTCCGCCAGATCCCGGGCGATCGTCGCACCGACCCAGCTGGCACCGCCGGCGGCGAACAGGGCGCCGGCGAGCACCAACCGTCCAAGTGGGAATGCAGGTGGGGTCATGGGAGTCGCTGCAAGTGGGGGATGCTGAGCTTCAGTGCGGCGGCGAGGGTCCACAAGGCGGCGGCGGCCGAGGCAAAGAGCGCGAATTGCGGCTGCTGGCTCGTGTAATGGCGCGTCTGAATCTCGCCAGCCGCCACGCGGTCGATGTCGGCGATGGCGCGCAACAGGTCGCGCTCGTTGCTCACGGCGTAGAAGCGGCCGCCCGTGCGCTCGACGGCGGTCTTCCATGCCTGGTCGGGGATCAACTCGCCGAGGTGCTTGGCGTAGTTGGTGCGCACGAAGTACAACGGCACCTCGTTGACGACGGCGCTCTCGAGAATCTGGTCCAGCCGCTGTCCCGCCGTGACGGTGGTCGTGTCCTCGCCGTCGGAGAAAATGACCATCAGGTTCCCCGCCGCTTCGAGAAAATCAAATGCCTTGAACAACTCCAGGCTCTGCTCCAGCGCCCGCGCGATGACGGTTCCGCGATTGGGGAACCGTGAGAACTCGACCGGGTCCTTCAGCAGGGCGATGCTCAACAGGATGTTGTCGTAGTCGCGGGTGAAGGGCGTGATGACATACGCCTGGTCGCCGAACTCGACGAGCGCGATGAGGTCCCGATAGCGGCCCGCTCTCCGCAGCTCGACGAAGCGTTCGGCTGCCGCCACGGTGGTGAAGAAGGCGGGGCCCGTCTTCGACACGGTGTTCAAGGTCTCGGTCTTGAACGATGAGGTCATGCTGGTCGACGCGTCGATCATCAGGCTGATCCGGCGTCCGGGGAACGACACGTCGGCGCTGACCAGGGCCGAGTACGGATCGGCGATCGCCAGCAAGAGGAACGACAGCCCGGCGGCGAAGGGGATGAAGGGGATGTGGCGGACCCACGCGCCCGACCACGAGCGGCGTCGCGAGAGGAGGCCCGGCAGCACGACCC
>JBQTIE010000318.1:0-25116 GCA_052389315.1 Acidobacteriota bacterium | reverse complement strand
GAGACCAAACTGTGGCATCTGTGCCGCGTTTGGTCCCCGTGGGGTCGTCGCTGGCGACGGTGGAGGCCTGAAACCGACGAGCACCCTCGCTGGTGCCCTCGTTGTCGTCTTGGCCCCGCTCCGCGGGACCGGCCATCTCCTGCGGCCATTCGCGAAAACTTGTCTCATTCGGATCGACTTTGGCCTTCGGAGCTGGCTAGCGCCGGCACGCCACGAGCAGCGTGGCATCGTCGCGTTCGTAAACGCCCTCCGGGGCGAACCGCTTGACGTCCTCCAGCATGTGGGCGACCAGCGCGCGCGGGTCCGCGTGGTCGGGTGCGGCGGCAAGCGCGGCCGCAAGCCGATCGCTGCCGTATTCGTCATCGCTCGCGCCGCGAGCCTCGGTGATGCCGTCGGTGAACAAGACCAGCGCCTCGCCGGGTTCGAGCTGTCGCGCGGTGCCACGATACGTGGCATCGCAGAACATGCCCAGCGGCAGGCCGGGCGGACTCTCGAGCGCGATCGGATGCGCACCGCCGCGAGAGCGCAGGAAGGGCCGCGGATGGCCGGCGTTGAACAGCTCGATGCCTCCGTCGGGCGCGACAACGAGGCACACGAGCGTCGCGTAGGCCGCACCTGGCGTGCTTTCACAGAAGAGGCGATTGGCGTGCGTGAGGAGCGCTGAAGGAGACAACTGCAGCGACGCGAAGCTGCGAACGATCGCGTGCAGCGTGCCCATCATGATCGAAGCGGCCACGCCCTTGCCCACGACGTCGCCCAGCAGCAGAAGCGTCTCGGATCGGCCCGGCAGGCGAATGAGGTCGCAATAGTCGCCGCCAACACGCCGGGCGGCGACATATTGGTAGTGGACCTGCCAACCCTCGATCACGACATCGTGCGCAGGCAGCAGCGACTGCTGCACGTCGCGGGCGAGCGCGAGATCCTGCAACAGGCTCTGCTGCTCATCCGCGGTCAGATGGTCGAGGCATCGTTGGACCAACGGGTTGCGGAGCAGGCGGTCGGCCTCGACCGGTTCATGACAGACGGTGCAGCGGCCGAACTCGCCGCGCTCGAAGTCGGCGAGCGCGGTGTCGACCTCGGCCATGAGCGTGGCGACCCACGGGTCGGCCGAGCGGCGGCTGGCCGCGTCCAGACGCTGCCTCCGGACCAGCAGCTGGTCGCGAACGTATGTATCGATCACGGGTGCCTGCGTGTCCATGGAGTCCTCACTCTCACATCGGGTTGTGCGCACTCCGCTCAGTTTCGCCGTACGCGCCCCCTCGCGCACTCCGTTTCCTGCGTGACGTTGCCGGGCGGCGCAGCTAGAGCTTTCGAAGGATCGCGATCTGGCCCGCGTGGTAGATCGTGTGCTGCACGGCGCCGTGCAGCGACTCGTACACGCTCCACGTCTCTTCAACGCCGGGCAGCGGGTCGTCGAACCGCGAGGCGGACAGCGCGTCGATCGCGCCGCCCAGACGCACCGCGGCTTCGCGCAGGCGGGCCAGGGTCGCCGCCCACGCGGCGGTCGGCGCCCCCACCGGGGGGAAGTTCCGGTCCTGCGGGATACCGAGCGTGCCTTTCCCCGCGAGACGCTCCTCGAGGACCTCGAGCCAGGTCGTCACATGGCTGGTCAGCTCCCAGATGCTGTGCACCGAGCCCCGCGGCGCCGCCGCTTCGCTGGCGCTCACGCCGTCGAGCAGCTCGAGCAGCGCCGGCCCGTGCCATGCGGGGCCGTGCAGCGAGCGCGTCAGTTGGCCGGCGATGCGCTGGAGTTCGGTCATGACTCCCTCCCTGGTCCTGGCTCTGTGCCTGATGCCCTGAACCTGATAACCTACTTATACGCTCTAACAGGTTATATCCTAGTCGTGGCCGCAATAACCTGTCAAATGCCACTTCTGGGTTAGGATGAACCAGAGGGATCCACAGCGAAGAGCCCGAATGACCGACGTCGAACCGCCTGGCGGCGCGCACTGCCTCGACTTCGTCAACACCCTGGGGGACCGTCCGCGATGTCGCGAGGAGGGCCTGACTCGACCTGAAGACCTGATCGCCTGGGCCGAGCAGGCCCGCCTGGTGACCCGACCGCAGGCACGCCAGCTGCGTGCGTGGATCCGCCGGTCTCCTCGCGTGGCGCGCCGCGCGCTCGCCCGCGCCGTCAGCGTGCGCGAATGTCTCTACCGCGTGTTCAGCGCCTCCGCGTCGGGCCGACCGCCCCGGCCCCAGGACCTCGCCCGCATCAACACCTTGTTGGCCAAGACGCTGGGGCGCCAGCGCGTCAGGGCCCTCCGCAGCCGGTACACGTGGACATGGGCCGACGACGACGCGGTGGGCTTTGATCGCGTGCTGTGGCCGGTCATCCGATCGGCGGCCGACCTGCTGACCTCCCCGGACCTCCCGCGTGTCCGTGAGTGCGCGTCTGGTGTCTGCTCCTGGGTGTTCGTGGACCGCAGCCGCACCGGGAAGCGCCGCTGGTGCAGCATGAGCACGTGCGGCAACCGCGACAAGGTCCGGCGGTTCTACGAGCGGCGCCAGCGCAGGCTCGCGGCCGGCGCCTGAGCCACGTGAGCGTCGCGACGCGGCACGACGCCAGATCCGGCGCCGACCTCGGAGCCGACGGCCCTCCCGCGTCAACCAGCCCCGGCGCGGCGGCGTCCGACACCATCCCCTTGCCGAAAAGTTCCTCGGATGTCCGCTCGGCGATGGTAGGCACGTACCACCAGTCTGCGTGCAGGCGCTCGGGCGTGAAATCGACGACGACGTAGCCGCGCTGTCCGTCGCCGTGCACGTACTTCAGATGGGGCCGCGCAGACAGCAGCCTGGCGGCCAGCTCCGGCGTCGGTCCTCCAGGAGAGGTCACGGCTGGTGTGATGATCTCGGTGCCGACGGCCCCGCGACCGCTGGCCGGGTCGTAGGTCCTCCGATTGAAGGGGTCCGGGGAGAGATCATACGCCCAGGAGCTGTGGACGTCGCCCGTCAGTACCACCAGATGCGTGACGCCAGCCGCTGAGGCTGCTTCGAACACACGCGTTCGGGCGGCGCGGTAGCCTTCCCAGGAATCGTTGCTGGCGGCGGGTGCGCCCGGCGCCGACTGCGGCGCGAACATGACCTGCTGCCCGAGAATCTGCCACGGCTTGCGGGCCGCCGTGGAGTCGCGCAGCCCTTCCAGCAGCCACTCCTCCTGGGCTTCGCCCAGCAACTGCCGCGCCCCTCGCCCCAGCGCGGCGACGTCCTGGCGGTTGACCTGTTGATCGCGGCCTTCGATGCGCGTGTCGAGCATCAGCACGTCGGCAAGGTCGCCGAAGGGGAACTGCCGATACATCCGGAACTCGCCCCGCACAGGCTCGCGCACGGGCATCCACTCACGCCAGGCGCGTAAAGCCGCCGCTCGTCGTGTGGCCCAATCCCCTTCGCCGGGGTTGTGATTCTCGGCGCCCTCGCTCCACGAGTTGTTCGCCGTCTCGTGATCGTCCCACACGACGATGAACGGGTGTTGCTGGTGGGCAGCCTGGAGGTCGGGGTCCTCGCGATACTGGGCGTAACGGGCCCGATAATCGTCCAGGGTGACGATCTCCCGGTCTGGATACGGGACGCGACCCAGCGCCCGCCCGTCACCGCCCGGGCGATTGCCGTAGTGGTCGTTGCCGTACTCGTAGAAGTAGTCGCCCAGGTGCACCACTGCATCCAGATCCGGCCGCGCAGCGATTCTTCGATAGACGTTGAAGTAGCCGAAGGGCAGGTTCGCGCACGACGCCACGGCCAGACGCACCCTTGTGGTCTTGTGGCCTGGCAGCGTCCGTGTGCGCCCGATGGGCGATTGAGCGCCCCGCGACGCGAAGCGATAGTAGTAGGTCGCCCCCGGCTGGAGGGCGGCGGCGTCGATCTTGACGGTGTAGTCACGCTGCGCACTGGTCCTCGCCGATCCTTGCGCGACCACCCGCGACATCCGGGCATCACGGGCGATCATCCATGAGACGTCCACGATCGCATCCGGCGCGCCGGGCGTGACGCGTGTCCACAGCACGACGCGATCGCGGAGGGGGTCCCCGCTGGCGACACCGTGACGGAAGACTCCCTCGCTGCGCGCCTGCGCGAACACCCGGGCCAGCGCTCGAGGACCGATGGCCGCGGCCAGTGCGCCCAGGGTCGTCGCTCCGGCCGTCATGAAATCGCGGCGCGTGAACGTGGGCCCGGCCACTCAGTCCTCCCAGGCCGGCAACGTCTGTTCGCCGCGTTCGAGCGCGATGAGGCTGCGTTTGACGGGCAGGCCGCCGCCGTACCCGACCAGCGACCCGTTGCTGCCGATGACCCGGTGACACGGGATCATGATGGGAATCGGGTTGGCGCCATTGGCCAACCCCACCGCGCGTACGGCCTTCCGGTTCCCGACGCGGTCGGCCAGGTCCTGATAGCTGATGGTCGTTCCGTACGGAATCTGCCTGAGCTGGTGCCAGACGCGCGCCTGAAACGGCGTGCCTTGCGGCTCGAGCGGGACGGAGAATCGTCGCAGCGTCCCCGCAAAGTACGCCCGGAGTTCGCCCTCCGCGGCCGCCAATGTCTCGTCGTCCGGCTCCCAGTCCCGCTCGGGTCGGGCCGGCCGGCGGTCGTTGGCGAATCGCAGGAAACGGACCACACCCGCCTCGGCTGCCAGCAGCAGCGAGCCGATCGGGCTCGGCACCACGCGGTACTGCAACCGCACACCGGTCGGGCCGGTATACCCTGATTGAGGAGCCACGATCGTCATGCATCCAGTGGACGGCGCGACCCGGCGAGGCGACCTTCGCCCGATCGTTGCCGCGATTCTGCCACAACCATGAGCCCACTCGAGCGCGGCCTGCTCGTGGTGGTGGCGCTCGCGGCGCTGCTGGCGGCTGCAACGACGTTGACGGCCTACTATCACGCGGCCCGTCACGGATTCGCCCAGGAGCACTTCGACGAGGGGCGAGCGCTGCTCGCGGCCGGTGACCGGGCGCGAGGCATTGTCGAGTTGCGCGCCGCCGTGAGTCTCGATCGCTCGAATGCCGCCTTTGCGCTGCTGCTCGCAGAGGCGCTGCTCGCGGACGGACGGGCGAAGGAGTCCCAGACTCACCTAGACGATGCGATGCGCGCGGATCCGACGAGCGGCCCGGCCAACCTGCTGCGGGCACGCGTCGAGCGTGCGCTCGGCGATGACCGGGCGGACATGTTCTATCAGCGCGCCTTCTTCGGGTCCTGGCCCGCGGAGGCGCTGGGCGAGCGCCTGGAGACCGGTTTCACGCTGGCGGGGTACCTGCTGGACAAGGGTGATCGAGAGCGCGCGCGCGCGACGCTGGCCCAGTTGACAGCCGAGGCGGGAAGCGACCCGGCACGGGCGCTCCGCATCGCCAACCTGCTCACGCTCGCCGGAGCCCCAACCGATGCCGTCCCGCTGGCGCGTCGCGGCGTCGACGCCGATCCACGCAACCCGACGGCGTGGGGCATCCTCGCCGAGGCCACCTACGGCGCGGGAGACGACTTGGCCGCCCAGCGCGCGGCGGCGACCGCGGCGCGGCTCGATCGCGACAACCCGCGGTGGCCGCATCTCGCCTACGTGACCGGCAGGACACTGGCGCTGGATCCGACGCGCCCGCGGCTGCGCTTTGCCGAACGCCAGCGCCGGGCGCGCGGCCTCCTCGAACTGGTCATGGCCGACGCCGTGCAGTGTGCGGGCGCCGGCGTCTCCGAACCAAAGGAGGGGAGCCAGGCCGACGCGAAGGCGTTGCTCTCGCGCGGGGACAGAGACCGCCTCGAGGGCGAGCCGTTTCTCGAGCTGGCGCTGCGGCTGTGGCAGGATCGCCCGCCAGAATGCACGACGCAAGGGCCCGACCACGAGGCGCTGTCACGGGTCCTCGCCCGCCTGGTACGGGAGCCGGTGGAGCCGTGAGCGAAACGCGCGGCGCTGGCGGGCCGCTCTCGATGAGCGACACGCAGCGGTTCCTGCTGATCTCGGTGCTCATCGGCGTGTTCGCCGGCCTCATCGTCACGGTCTTTCATGTCGCGATCGACCTGCTCTCGTGGTCGGGTCTGGGCATCCCTCCCGGCGAAGGTCAGCAGTTGACGGTGGTGGTGCCGGCGCTCGGCGCGGGAGTGGCCGCCTTGTTCGTCCGCTACGTCGCGAAGTCGGCTGCCGGGTCGGGCATCAACTACACGAAGGCCGCCATCTACGTCTCCGATGGATACATCCCCGCCGCCAGCGTGGTCGGCAAGTTCGTCGCCTGCACCGCATCCATCGGCACCGGCGCGCCCCTGGGGCCGGAGGACCCGGCCCTGCAGATGGGGGCCGGCGCGGCGTCGCTGCTGGGACGCACGTTTCGGCTCACCCGCGATCATATGCGGCTCATCGCCCCGGTGGGCGCCGCGGCGGGCATCGCCGCCGCCTTCAACACACCGATCGCCGCCCTCCTGTTCGTGATCGAGGAAGTTCTCTCGGGATGGAATGCGGGCGTGCTTGGGTCAATCGTCCTGGCCTCGGTCTCGGCCTCGGTCGTCACGCGCACCTTCCTGGGTGATCAGCCTCTCTTTCGCGTCCCGGATTTCCTGTTGACCGACTATTCGGAACTCGCCGTGTATGCCGCCATCGGGCTGGTGAGCGGCATACTCGCCGTCCTTTATTCCAGCGCCATTCTCGGGCTCCGCCGCGCGACGCTACACACCCCCGCGCCGGTCGCGGCGGCGCTGCCCTTTCTCGCCGGGCTGGCCGTTGGCCTCGTCGCATACGTGTTTCCAGGCGTCCTCGGTGCAGGCTATTTCGCCATCGACGCGGCGCTGCACAACGAGTTCCTGTGGCCCACCCTGCTCATCCTCGGCTTCGCCAAGGCGGCGCTCACGGCCTGCTGCATCGGGACCGGTGTGCCGGGGGGCCTGTTCGCACCGACCCTGTTCGTGGGAGCCATGCTGGGCGGTGGCATCGGGGGCCTGGCGGCGGAGTACTGGCCTGCGCCAGTCAGCCCGATCAGCGCGTACGTGCTCGTGGGCATGGGCGCGTTCTTCGCCGCGGTGTTCCGGACGCCCATGACGTCGATCTTCATGGTGTTCGAACTGAGCGCCACCTATGTCATCCTCCTGCCCGTCATGGTCGCCAACACCGTGGCCTACCTCGTCGCGTGGGGACTCCAGCAACGATCGCTCTTTTCTCGTCTGGGCAGCCTCGAAGGCACGCGGTTCCCCTCGGCCGACGACTTGCGCGGACGCGACTCCCCGCGCGTCGAGGAAGTGATGGCACCGCTCGAGTCGGCACCAGACGAGGCCATCCCGGAGATTCACCCCGACGAGCCGATGAATGTCGCGCTGGGGCTGCTCCGACGGCACCGCGTGCTGCTGGTCGTCAGCCGCGACGCGCCCACGAGGATTCTCGGCACGCTGTCGCGTGACCGCGTGTCGGAATGGCTCGCGAGTCACGAGGCCGCCGACCAGGATCCGGGTGATCAGACGACTTGAAAGTCCGGAACTCGGGTGAGTCACGTCTCGTGGGCCCGAGGCGCGCCCCTGCATGGATGCTCCCGGCGGTCTCAGGCGGAGCCTCCCTAGCTGTGCTTGCTGGGAGCCTTGACGGCCCGAATGCTGACAAGATGAGTCATGTTTCTCCGTCAAGGCGACTGCCCCGCCGGAGGCGGGGCAAGACAACATAAGGGCGAACGAGGCCCTGCTTACATCACATGCTTGGCGGTCTGAGGCAGGGCCTCGTTAGTATTCACTCCGACGTCGTGAGCCGGGGCGCGATCGCGCCGATGGCATCAAGGGCTGCTTGACGCGCGCGGCCGTCCTCGTCCCAGGCAGGATCGTAGGCCGTCACGGCCACCGCATGCAGCCGGACGAGGTTGGCGACGCCGGCCAGGGTTGACAGCAGGGTCTGCGGGGTCAGCCCGTCGGGAGCGGCGAACTGGTTGGCTCGTGCATGCGCGGGATCGATCACGTCCAGGTCCAGGTGGAGATAAACGGGCGGGAGCGGCCGGCCAAGCGCCCTCAACGCCTCGCAGGTCTGGACCGCCGTGTGCTGCGACCCGATCCGCTGAATGCGCGATCGCTCGAGGGCGGCGTGTTCGGCGGGGTCCAGGTCTCGGGCGCCGACAAGAACCACCCGTCCGTCGTCGACAGGCGAGAACCCTTCCACCGACGCGGTGAGTCCGGAAAGCGCACGGCCAGTCACCATGCTGAGCGCCATGCCATCCAGCATCCCGGACACGGTGGTATCGGCGGTGTTGAAGTCTGCGTGCGCGTCGAACCACAGGACGGCGATGTCGTCCGGACGCCCCGCCAGGGCTCCGACGGCCACACTGCAGTTGCCGGCGAGGACGATCGGCAGCTCGTCCCCGTCGAGGGCCTCGCGCACGGCGTGCGCCACCTCGCGCTGCATCGCCACGACTCGCGCCATCTCATGCGGCGAAGTACTGGGAGGCATCTCCAGCGTGACCTCTCTGACATCGTAGCCATCGTCGCGGAGCTGGTTGGCCAACCCGGCGTCGATGAGGCGACCGGGACCCATCCCGACACCAACGCGACGGCGGCCGGCATCGTAAGGCACGGCAATCAACACGATGCGCATGATCCCTGACTATACGCCGCAGGGAGACGCGCTCGGTCAGGAACCGTCGTTCCGAAACCGTCCGAACGACCGCCATGAGTCGAAACTCCGGTGCACATCAACGGGTCCGACCGGCGATAATCTCCGTCGTGTCTGTAGAGCTCGGATCCACGCGCCTCCTCACCTCCGGCCGGCTGCGCGGGTGCCGCGTGGGCCTCGTCAGCAACCCCGCATCGGTCAACGAGACGCTTCGGCACCTCGTCGCGTGCGTGGCCGAACATCGGGACATCGAAGTCGCCGCACTGTTCGGGCCGCAGCACGGGTTCCGGTCGGATGTTCAGGACGACATGATCGAGACGCCGCACGCCGACTTCGCCGTCGGCCCCCGTCGTCGAGTCCCGCTCTACTCGCTTTACAGCGATACCAGGGAGCCCACGCCGGCAATGCTCGAGGGGCTGGACGCGATCGTGATCGACCTCCAGGACATCGGCACCCGCATCTACACCTACGTGTACACGATGGCGAACTGTCTGCGTGCCGCACGTCGCCACGGCGTGCGGGTGGTCGTCTGCGATCGCCCCAACCCCATCGGCGGCCTCGACATCGAGGGCCCCACGCTCGAAGCGGGCTGCGAATCATTCGTCGGCCAGTTCCCGATTCCGACACGCCACGGCCTGACCGTCGGCGAGTTGGCGCGCCTCTTCAACGAGCAGTTCGGAATCGGCGCCGAGCTGGACGTCGTCCCCATGGCGGGCTGGCAGCGCTCGATGTATTGGGAAGACACGGGACTCCCCTGGGTCATGCCGTCGCCCAACGTCCCCACGGTGGAGACCACCAAGGTGTTTCCGGGTATGGTGCACATCGAGGGCACCACGGCATCGGAGGGTCGGGGAACCACGAAGCCGTTCGAGCTCGTAGGGGCGCCGTGGGTCGACGCCGAGTCCTTCGCGGCTGCGCTGAATGGGAAGAAACTCCCTGGCGTCTATTTCCGGCCCGTCGTCTTCGAGCCGACGTTTCAAAAGCATGCCCGGACCCCGTGTGGCGGATGTCAAATCCACGTGCTGGATCGAAACGCCTTTCGACCGGTCCTGACCGGCGTGGCGGTGCTTGAACAACTCAGGGCGGCCGACCCATCCAGGTTTGGATGGAAGCCGCCTCCCTACGAATACGAACCAATCAAGGAGCCGATCGACGTGATTGCCGGGACTCCGTCGCTGCGTGCTTCGATCGACGGCGGCGAGCGGGCCGAGGAGGTGGCGGCCCGTTGGGAGGCCAGCGGCCGCGCATTCCGCGACCTGCGTCAGGCGTTCCTGTTGTACGACTGAATTTCGGCTCGGCGAGATAGGGACCCTTGGCGACCCGCGCGGGAAGCCGAGAGACGAGCGACATGGCGACACGTTCGGAACTCATCCTGGAGCGATCGATCGTGCTCGCCGCACCTCCGGCACGAGTCCTGGACGCGTTCTTCGATCACGGTGACCTGCGCGAGTGGTGGCAAGTGTGGCGTTCGGTCACCGTTCCCAGGCCGCTGGGCGCTTATTCGCTCGAGTGGGGACCCTCGGCGCGACATGATCAGCTGCTGGGGCGCCTCGGCGGCGCCTTCCACGGCACCGTGCTCGACTATCACGCCGGCATCGAGTTCTTCGTCGCGGACGCGTACTGGACCCCGCCCGACGGCGATCCCATTGGCCCGATGGCGCTCGAAGTGCGCTGCACAGGCCACGACCGTCCCCACACCACGCGGCTCGATGTGCGACAAGGCGCCGAGAACCAGGGTCCGAGGTGGCAGCGCTACTTTGGCGTGGCTGGCGAGGGGTGGGATCGAGCCTTGCCCGCGTTGAAGACGTACCTCGAGGCTTCGCGTCGTTGACCACGATCAGACGCCGCGCAGCTGAAGGAAGTTCGCGAGGCGCTGGTCGAGGTCGGGACTCGCATTGACGAGAGCGACCGTGGCGGGAGTGGGCAACAGGCCTCGTTCGCGCAGCGAGGCGGCCACACGGGCGACGATGGCGTCGGGACCTCCGGTGAGCGGGTCGGTGACCGGCGAGATTCCCCACCACAGGGCGAGCGGCCTGGCGACGCCGACGGTGTCGGTCACCGCGAAAATCGGCATCGACGGGCGACGTGCCGACAGCAGGCGCGCCGTTCGCCCCTCGCGTGTCAGAGCGATGAGCGCATCCGCGCGCGCGCGGCTGGCCAGCGTGACCGCGGCGTCGCAGAGCGGCGGCAAGTGATCGGGCCGTTCGTCGGCGGGCGAGGCCAATTCCCACGGCGGGGGCAGCGCCTCGGCCGTGCGGATGATCGACTCGAGGACCTGCACGGTTCGCTTCGGGTGATCGCCCACCGCTGTTTCGCCCGACAGCATGATGGCGTCAGCTCCGGCATCGACGGCCCCCGCGGCATCGGAGACTTCGGCACGCGTCGGGCGAGTCTCGGTTCTCATCGACTCCAGGACCTGGGTCGCGACGATCACGGGCACCCCTCGCGCGCGCGCGAGGCGCAACACCTGCTTCTGGACCTGCGGCACCTGTTCGAGCGGCAGCTCCAGGCCGAGGTCTCCGCGCGCCACCATCACGGCGTCGGAAACGCCCATGATCTCCGGCAGCCGCGCTATCGCCTCCGGGCGTTCGAGCTTGGCGATGACGGGCAGGGTCGGGCGTCCCGCGGCGGCAGCGATGTCCCGCACGCGAGCCACGTCGGCCGCAGATTGAACGAAGCTGAGTGCCACGAGATCGACGCCGATCTCGAGTCCGAATCGCAGATCTTGCTCGTCTTTTGGCGTCACCCCGACGGCGGGCAGCGACACATTGGGCGCGTTGATGCCTTTGTGCTCGCCGAGCAGCCCGCCATCGACCGTGGTCTCGATGGAGGTGGGCGTCGCCGCTTCGACCATCAGCTCGACCTTGCCGTCGTCGAGCAGCAGGCGATCGCCACGACTCACCGCCGCGGCGAGCGGCGCGTAGGACGTGAAGATCCGCCCCGGGCCGCCGGCTGCGGTCCCGATGCCGATGACGAGCCGGTCGCCAGCCGTCAGCAGCACCGCGGCTCCGCCCTCCAGCGCTCCGGTGCGAATCTTCGGCCCGCTGAGGTCCTGGAGAATGGCCACCTCGCGGCGCGCCGCGCGCGACAGCCGACGAATCTCCCGCAGCACGGCGCCGTGGCGCTCGCGTGTGCCATGGGAGAAATTCAGACGGAAGACGTCCACGCCAGCGGCCACGAGCGCGTCGAGAGTGTCGGGGTCGGCGGAGGCAGGACCGATGGTGGCGATGATCTTCGTGTGACGCACGTCTCAAGCCTACACGCACGACCATGGCGCACACTACAATAGGCCTGTGATCACGCCTGAGCCGATTCGCGGCTATCTACAGGCGCTGACCCGCGTGCCCCACCCGCACCTCGACGTGGTCGCCGCCGAAGGCCGCGCACGCGACATCCCGATCGTCGATCCGCAGACGGGTGCGCTGCTGCACGCCGTGACGCGATTGTCCGGCGCGGCACGCGTGCTGGAGGTCGGCACGGCCATCGGCTATTCGGGCCTGTGGATCGCCACGGCCCTGCCGGAGCGGGGCATGCTGCTCACCCTGGAGCGAGACGAGGCGCGGGCCGCGGTTGCGCGCAGCCATTTTGCCAAGGCCGGCGTGGCGGCCAAAGTATCGGTGATCGTGGGCGAAGCCTCGCGGTTTCTCCACAAGATCGCCGGCCCCTTCGACGTCATTTTCCAGGACGGCGACAAGGCGGAGTACGGTCAGATGCTCGATCGCCTCGTGTCGCTGCTGCGCCCGGGCGGGGCGCTGGTCACCGACAACGTACTCTGGAGCGGCGAGGTGGTCCCGGGTTTCGTCGACCCGCCGCAGCGACGCGCCGAGGACACCAGGGCCATCGCTCTATACAATCAGAGGCTCGCGGGCGACCCCCGGCTGCAGACCACCTTTTTCTCGGTCGGCGACGGGACCGCTCTCTCCATCAAGGTACCGGAGTGACCATGACCATCCCTCAGTGGCTGGAAGACGGAAAGTCTGACGCGTATCGACGGAAGCTCCCTGAACTGGCAGACCTCCTCGAGGGCCTTGCGCAGTCCACGGAAGCCCTGCGGGGGGCGGATTGGAACGACGAGGCGGAGGGCGGCGGGGCGGAGAATGGCAACCCCACGGGCCAACTCGCGTGATCGCGCCGCAGCCTGACACCATTGGCACGCTCGCGCCAAAGCTGGCGGCGGGCGCGCTCCGCGCCGAACGGCTGGTCGAGGATGCCCTTGCGAACATCGCCAGCCTCAACCCACAACTGAACGCCTTCATCACCATCACCGCAGACGAGGCGCTCGCCTCGGGGCGCGAGGCTGACAAAGACGCTGCGGCCGGGCGCTCGCGCGGCCCCCTGCACGGCGTCCCTCTCTCGCTCAAAGACCTGATCGACGTGGCCGGCGTGCCCACCACCGCGGCGTCGAAGTTGCGCGAGGGTCACGTGGCAAAGCGGGATGCTCCGATTGTCGCGCGGCTGCGCGCGGCCGGGGCCGTCCTGGTCGGAAAGACGAACTTGCATGAGTTCGCCTTCGGCACCACATCCGAGGACTCCGCGTGGGGTCCAGCGCGTCATCCCGTCGATCACACCCGCTCGCCCGGGGGGTCGAGTGGCGGGTCGGCCATTGCGGTGCGCACCGGCATGTCCGTGGCGAGCATCGGGACCGATACGGGCGGCTCGATTCGAATCCCCGCCGCCGCGTGCGGGGTTGTCGGACTCAAACCCAGCTGGGGCGAGGTCTCGGCCGTCGGCGTGGTGCCTCTCAGCCGCCAGTTGGACCACGTGGGACCGCTCACCCGATCGGTGGCCGACGCCGCGCTGCTGTTCGATGTGCTGACGGGATCGGCCGGCTCGGTGGTCACCGGGCCGGAGCCTCGACCCGGCGCGATCACGTTGCGGCGCCTCGATGCGTATTTCATGGACCGGGTCGGAGAGGACGTCCATCAACACGTGGGCGCCGCGTTGGACGCGCTCCAATCGGGCGGCGCGACGGTCGGCGAGGCGTCGATTCCCCACGCACGCGACATCGGGCCCGTCTACCTCCATCTCGTGCTGGCCGACGCGGCGGCTTTCCACGCGAGTGCCCTCGAGCGCCGCCCGCACGCCTATACGCCAAACGTACGGTTGCGCCTGGAAATGGGCCGACATGTGCTGGCAGAAGACTACGTCCGGGCGCTCCGGGGCCGGGAAGTGCTGCGAGGCGAAGTCGATCGAGCGCTGTCGGGCGTCGACGCGCTGGTCTTGCCGGCGCTGGCGATCACGGCGCCACCCATCGGGGCGGCGAATGCACCCGTCCGCGGAGGCCACGAGCCGGTCCGCAACATCATGCTCAGGTGCACGCAGCTGTTCAACGTGACCGGGCACCCGGCCATCAGCCTCCCGTGCGGGGCAACCAGCGCGGGTCTGCCTGTCGGACTGCAGCTGGTCGGTCACATCGGACGAACGCGCGAGCTGCTGCGAGTGGCCAGCGCCGTCGAACAAGTCCTGGCTGCCGCACGATGATCTCGTCGCTGTTTCACCGCTGGGAGCATCGCCTGGCCGACATCAGTCGCACGCAGCGTGTCGTGCGCCCGTTCGAATGGGGACTCGACTGGATCCCGGCCAACGGGCATCCTCCTGACGCCAACCCGGCCGACATCGTGCGCGAGTGGGTGCACGACGTGATGGCCGACACGGATGCGTTCTTTACACCTCCCGCGACCAGCGATTACACCTTCACGCCGGTGCGGTCGAGTGACGCGGCCCCGGGCGAGGCCGGCACGCTGAGCTTCCCGAGCGCGCTCCCGACGCCGCATGCGGCAAACAACACGGTGCACGGCCGGCTGTTCCCGGCCAAAGACAAGCGGCGAGCCGTTGTGGTGCTGCCCCAGTGGAACTCCGATGCCGGCGGGCACCTCGGCCTCTCACGGCTGCTCGCCATGTCGGGCATCACGGCGCTGCGATTGAGCCTGCCGTACCACGACTTGCGCATGCCGCCGGAGCTCTCGCGCGCCGACTTCATCGTCAGCGCCAACGTCGTACGGACCGTGCAGGTGTGTCGTCAGGCGGTCCTCGACACGAGGCGGGCGTTGTGGTGGCTTCGCGATCAGGGCTACGAACGGCTGGGGTTGCTCGGGACCAGCCTGGGGTCGTGCCTGGCCATGTTGACCACCGCGCACGAGCCTCTCGTCCGAGCGCAGGCTCTCAATCACGTGTCGCCGTTCTTTGCCGACGTCGTGTGGCGAGGTCTGTCCACTGCACATGTGCGGCAGGGGCTGGACGGGCACGTGGCGCTCGAGACGTTGCGCGACTTCTGGCGTCCGATCAGTCCGTGGTCTTATCTGGACCGGACGCGCAGTCGACGCACGCTGCTCGTCTATGCGAAGTACGACCTGACGTTCCCGGTCGACTTGTCCGTCATGCTGGTCGACGAATTCCGCCGCCGCGACCTGCCCGTGGAGGTGTCGGTGCTGCCGTGCGGGCACTACAGCACTGGCAGGGCTCCCTTCAAGTTCCTCGACGGGTATTACCTGGCGCGCTTCCTGCGACGGAACCTCTAGCGAGGCTTCGCCTGAGACCGCCGGGCATGTTGGGCGGTGAGGCTCCGCCTCGCTAGCGGCAGTATTGGTTTTGCCCGGCCTCCGGCCGGGCGAGAGTCTTGTAGGCCGATTGAAACACTTGACTCATTCGTAAGGATTCTCGGCCTTCAAGACTCTAGGAGGCTTCAGAGATCGCCCGAGCCATGGTTGGACGCGCCTGTTTTCGAATTACAGTGGATCCACCGTGGGTCTGATGCGGGTGGGACCGTTGATGGCGGCGCTGGTCGTCGCGGGGATTCCGGTGGGGCGCTACGCGCTGCGAGTGGGCGCGGAGGCCGACGCCGAGTCCTTTCTCGAGCGCGTGGCCGCGGCGCAGGCAGGCTTTCGAGACCCGACCGAGGGTCGGGGCTATGCTGCCAGCCTCGCGAGCCTCACCGCCCCGTGTGCGGGCACCGGGGGGGTGGACCTGCCCTTGGTGGCCGAGTTGGAACGCGGCGGCTTCGTCCTGGGGCTGCGGCCACGCGATGGCGCAGGCGAGCAAGCCGCCGATTGCACGGGCCGGCCGACGACGTCGGACTACTACGTGGCCATCGAGCCCCGCTCCCCACGCGCGTTGCCGCGACGCGCGTTTGCCATGACCTCGACGGGGCAGGCGTTTGTGTTCTTCGACGGGGTCGCCCCACGGGAGCGAGACATGGAACCGGGCGGACTGGCCACGCCGGTCGCAGCCCTGAGGACGTTCACGATTCCCTGAGTGATCAACCGGAGTAGAATCCAGCGCCATGGTCCGCCGACAGCCCGCTTCCGCGCCCGCCAGCGAGGCACCTGTGAGGTGGATGACGGCCGCCGCCCTGGCCGGCCTGAGCTTTGCCGCGGCCTCGACCTGGGTCCACTATCGAATCTTGCGGGATCCGTTGTATTCCAGTTTCTGTGATGTGAGTGCGACCTTCAGCTGCACGGACGCCTACACGAGCCGCTTCGGATCGGTCGCCGGCGTTCCGGTTGCCTTGATCGGCGTGCTCTACTTCCTGTTCGTGCTGTTCTTGATCGGGCTGTGCCGGCACACGGCCGCCCGGAGCAGTCTCCCCGGGTACGTCTTCACCGTCTCGACCGCCGGCCTGGCCGGTGTCCTGTACCTGGCCTACGCATCGTTGGTGGTGCTCAAGACCGTGTGCCTGCTGTGCGTGGGCGCCTATGCGTCGATCATCGCGCTCTTCCTGATCTCCGGTCCCGCGGCGAGGTATCCCATGACCAGTCTTCCCGGTCGCGCGTGGCGCGACATCGGTCTCCTCATCCGAACGCCCGCCGCGCTCTTGGCGATGCTGGCGTTCCTCGCGGTGTCCGTCGGGGCGGTGACTCTGTTCCCAACCGCGCCGATGCCCGCGGCCACCTCGGGCACGAGCTTTGACGCAGGCCAGGCGGGTGCCGCCGCGCCGGCCACTGCCCAGATGCCCCCGGGGGTGATCCAGCAACTCGAGCAGCTGCTGGCCCAGCCGCGTGTGCCGATCATCGTTGACGGTGGGGGCGCCGCCGTCGTCATCATCAAGTTCAACGACTATCAGTGCCCCCCGTGCGGGCAGACGTTTCGCGAGTACAAGCCGGTGCTGGCGAAGTTGCAGCAGCGGTACCCGGGAAAGATCGCGTTCATCACTCGTGATTTTCCACTCGACCCCGAGTGCAATTCTCTTGGGGGCCCCCATCAGGCCGCCTGCGAGGCGGCGGTGGCCGTTCGGTTGGCCCGGGAGCGAGGCCGCGCCGATGCGATGGAGGATTGGCTGTTTGCCAATCAGCCCTCCCTGACGCCGGCGCTGGTGCGCCAGGGCGTGGCGACGGTGGCCGGCGTCACGGATTTCGACGCTCGCTACGCCACGACCCTCGAGTTGGTGCGCGGAGACATCGGGCAGGGGGCGTTGTTGAACGTCCGGGGCACGCCCACGTTCTTCATGAACGGGCTCAGAATGCCCAACCTGAGGGCTGAATTCTTCGAAGCGGCCGTCGAGCTGGAACTGCGAAGAGTCTCCGGCAACGTCCGATAAACCAGGTGGGGGGTCCCAACGAGGCCCCCGGCGAGACGATGCCCGCGATAGAGACCGAGAATCTCACCAAGGACTACTTCGTCGGATTCTGGCGCCCTCGGCCCTATCGGGCTCTGGACCAGCTGACCCTCTCGGTCGACGAGGGCGAGATTTTCGGCTTCCTCGGGCCAAACGGAGCAGGCAAGAGCACGACGCTCAAGCTGCTGATGGGCCTCATTTTTCCGACGAGCGGGAGTGCTCGGATTCTGGGCAAGCCGGTCGGCGACGTCGGCGTGCGGCGTCGCACCGGTTTCCTGCCGGAGAATCCGTATTTCTACGACTACCTCACGGCGGAGGAGCTGCTCGACTATTACGCTGGCCTCTGTGGCCTCCACGGTGCGGATCGCCGCGAGAGGGTCCGCGCGGTGCTGGACGAGGTGGAGATCGGCGCCGAACGCCGGATGCGCCTGCGGTCGTTCTCCAAGGGCATGATTCAGCGGGTCGGGGTTGCGCAGGCACTGGTGGGCGGCCCGGAGCTCGTCTTCTTCGACGAGCCGATGTCGGGCCTCGACCCGCTCGGCCGGAGGCACCTGAGGCAGCTGATGCTCAGGCTGCGCGACCGCGGCTGCACCGTGTTCTTCAGTTCGCACATCCTGTCGGATGCGGAGATGCTGTGCAGCCGTGTGGGCATCGTGGCCAACGGCCGGCTCGTGGCCCAGGGGCGGCTCGCCGACATGGTGGCTTTCGAACTGCGTGGCTGGGAGCTGGTGGTGACGGGACTGTCCGAGGCGGTCAAGGCCGCGTGGGAGAGCCGCGTGGTCTCGATGTGCGCACTCTCACACGGTAGGTACACGCTGGAGATCGGACCTCACGAATCAGCCGCGCGCGTGATGCAGGAGCTCGCGCAGCAGGGCGCATCGGTGATCTCACTCAATCCGATTCGCGTGACGCTCGAAGACTACTTCGTGTCCACGGTGCGCGACGCCGCGCCTCGCGACACCAGCAGTCTCACGCCATGAGGGTCATCCGGCTCATCGCGTTCGCCGTGTTTCGCGAATCGGTGCGTGACCGCGTGCCGTTGACGATCGTCGGCTTTGGGGTGCTGCTCGTCTTCGCCTCCTACGTCATCAGCCAGATGACGGCCGGGCAGGATCTCAAGATCATCAAGGACCTCGGGCTGTCGGCGCTGTCGCTGCTCGGCCTGCTCATTGCCGTGTTCATCGGGATTGGCCTGGTGGCCAAGGAGGTGGAACGACGAAGCATCTACAGTCTCTTGAGCAAGCCCGTCACCCGCGAGCAGCTGGTGGTCGGCAAGTTTGCGGGTCTGGTGATGACGCTGGGCGTCAATCTAGCCGCCATGACTGTGGCCTTCTACCTCGTGCTCTTTTACTACTCCCAGGTCTCCCCCCCGGCCCAGCAGGCGGGATGGCCGGCGCCGGCGACCGATCCGCGCCTTCTGGTCGCCATCCTGCTCATCTTCGCCGAGCTGACGCTCGTGACGGCGGTGGCGCTGTTCTTCTCGACCTTCGCCGGACCCATGACCGCCACCCTGCTTACGCTCGCGCTCTGGGTCGCCGGACATTTCAACGCCGACCTCCGGCAATTCGAGGAAGTCATCGATTCCCCGGCTGCGGTCTACCTGGCGCGGGCGGCGTATTACGTGCTCCCGAACCTCGCCCCGTTCAACGTCCGGGCCGAGGTGGTCCATGGCGTGCCGATCGCCGCCTCGCATGTGACCCTGACGCTCGCCTACGCGCTGGTCTACGTCGTGATGCTGCTCGTGGCCGCGATGGCCGTCTTCAGACGCAGGGACTTCAAGTAGGCGAAGGCGAGCAAGACCGACGATGAAGACACCCGCCGCCCTTGCCGCGATCACCGTGTTGCTGACGCTGGCCGTCCTGCTGCAGGTCTGGCGCGATCGAGGCTGGCAGCCCTACGAGCCGGCCACGCCCATCACGTGGCTTCAGGCAGGCCCGGCCCTCGAACGCGCGCTGCTCGGGTTTTCGCCGCTGGCGGCCGATGTGTACTGGATTCGCGCCGTGGTCTACTTCGGGCGTCAAGGGCTGTCCGACGATCCCGACAAGAACTACGATCTGCTGTACCCGTTCCTCGATCTGGTGACGTCGCTCGATCCGCGCTTCACGGTTGCCTATCGGTTCGGCGCGATCTTTCTGTCCGAGCCGCCGCCGAGCGGTCCGGGGCGCCCGGATCTCGCGATTCGCCTGCTCGAGCGCGGCGTGGCCTCGGCGCTTGACCGGTGGGAATATGCCCACGACATCGGCTTCGTCCACTACTGGCATTACCGGGACTTTGCGGCCGGCGCCGCCTGGATGAACCACGCCTCTCAGGTGCCTGGCGCGCCGATCTGGCTGAAGTCCACGGCAGCCGCCATGCTGACCGAAGGCGGGGATCGCGAGTCCGCGCGCGGGCTGTGGCTGCAGATTCATGATTCGGCCGATAACGACCTCCTCCGGAACATGGCTCGGCTCCGCCTGCTGCAGTTCGATGCCATGGAAGCCATCGACGAGCTCAACGTGATCGTCTGGCGATTCGCCGCGCGCGCCGGGACCCTGCCGACCTCTTGGCGCGAACTGGTCGCCGCGGGCATGATCAAGGGGGTGCCCATCGACCCGTCCGGGACTCCGTACGTGATCGATCCGGACACCGAGTCGGTCCGCGTGTCCGACGCGTCCGACCTCTGGCCCATGCCGAAGGGGTTCACTGGAGCGGTGCATTGACGGCCTCGCTGGAATGGCTGGTGATCAGCGGGTTGTTCGGTGTGGCGGCAGGCAGTTTCCTCAACGTGGTGATCTACCGGCTGCCCCGCGGCCAGTCGATCGTTCATCCTCGATCGCGGTGCACACGCTGCGGGTTGGCGCTCGCATGGTTCGACAACATTCCTGTCCTGAGCTGGGTGGCTCTCGGCGGTCGCTGCCGCCAGTGTCGAGCGCCCATCGGGTGGCGATACCCGGTGGTGGAACTGGTGACCGCGGCCCTCGCCGTCGCCATCGTCATGACGACGCCGCCGGGACCGCTCCTGGCCAGCCGGCTCGTCTTCGGAGCCGCGATGATCGTGCTCTTCATGATCGATCTCGAGCACCAGCTCCTGCCCAACGTCGTGACGCTGCCTGGAATCCTCGTGGGGCTCGTGTTCAGCCTCTTCACGCCGCCGGGCCTCCTGGACGCCGCCGTCGGCGCCGCGACTGGCGCAGGCGTCCTCTACGCGATTGCCGCGGGGTACTACCTGATCCGGCGCGAGGAGGGGATGGGGATGGGTGACGTCAAGATGCTGGCCATGATCGGGGCGTTTCTGGGCTGGCGAGCGGTGCTCATGACGCTCGTCCTGTCTTCCTTCGCCGGCGCCATTGTCGGCGTGGGCCTGCTGGCGTTCGATCGTGGTGGACTTCGCTACGCGCTGCCCTTCGGCACGTTCCTGGCCGTCGCGGCAGTGTGGGCGATGCTGGCCGGAGATGGGATGCTCGCGTGGTACTTGGCGTTCTACGAGTAGTCGTCCGATGAATCCCGCCGGCTACGCTTTTCTCGCACTGACCGGCCTCGTGGCGATGGTGGTCGGCATGGTGACCTTTGCGGTGCTCCGCTTCGTGGCCGCGGCACGCGACCAACGGACGCGGCGCGGGCACGGTGGAGCACCGGCCCTGATGGCGTCGGCACTCGGAGACGCGATCGCCCGGCTGAAAGCTCAGGAGCGCGCCACCGCGGCGCGCGCCACGCATCTGGAGCAGCTGAGCAGTCAAATCGTGACGAGCCTCACGTCAGGACTGATCGTCGTGGATGACCTCGGTCGCGTGCAGATCGTCAATCCGGCTGGGCGTCGCATTCTGCACGGAGACGACGGCACGGTGTCCGACGACCGGATCCTGGATCGTGCGGACGGCCTGCGCAAGGTGATCGATGAGTCCACGCGCACGCACGATCCGATCCTGCGCCGCACGGTGACGCTCGACCGGGAAAGCGGCCCCCGGCATCTGGGCGTGACGGTGTGTCCTCTGTCCTCCGACGGCGATCGAACGGGCACCATCTGTCTCTTCACGGATCTGACAGCCGTGTTGGCGCTGGAAGACCAGTTGCGCCTCAAGGAGGCGCTCGCGCGCCTGGGGGAGCTGACCGCCGGGCTGGCACACGAGTTTCGCAATGGGCTCGCGACCATCCATGGCTATGCTCGCCTCCTGGACCCATCGGCGCTGCCCGATCCCCAGCGGCCCTACATCGAGGGCATTCGGGCCGAGACGCGCGCGCTCGGCGAGGTCGTCACGAACTTTCTCAATTTCGCGAGGCCCGTGCCCCTGGTGCTCTCACCGCTCGATCTCGGAGGCCTGGTCCGGCGTGCCGCGGCAGACGTGCCGGATGCGCAAGTCGAGATCACGGGCGACTGCGGGCATGTGGAGGCCGATGACGTGCTGCTCCGGCAGGCCGTCAGCAACCTCTTTCGCAACAGCCTGGAGGCGTGCGCCGACGCAGGCACGCCCGCGCGCGTTCATGTGCATGGTCATCTTGATCCGGCCAGTGACCTCGTCACGCTCACCGTCAGGGACAACGGACCAGGCATTCGCCCCGAGGCGCTGGCCCATTTGTTTCAGCCGTTTTTCACCATGCGTCCGGGCGGGACTGGCCTCGGGCTGGCGATCGTGCAGAAAGTCATCGTGAGTCACAACGGCCGTGTAACAGCTGCCAATTACAGTTCTGGCGGCGCAATCTTCACGATCACCCTTCCGCGGGCCCGCCGCGAAATGGCGTCAGAACTGTAACGGCTTGTTCCGTTCTGCGCCAGGACGGCCTCTTACACGATTGAGATCCCGGGCGGATCCGGCCTGATCTCACGGCCTGTGAGGCTCGCCCGCGGCTTGGCCGTGCGCTTGCAGCACCACGCCGCGAGTCATGGCAACGAGCCCTCACGGCCAACGCGGTTTCAGCCTGATCGATCTGCTCATGGTGGCATCGGTGATCATGATCGTGTCCGCCATTGCATTCCCCACCATGCTGGCCACGATGGATCGCATGCGGCTGGGGCAGGCGACGCGCGAAGTGGAGCGCGAGCTGCAGACGGCGAAGGCGCGCTCGGTGGCCAAGGGAAGGCCGATGCGCGTGCGCTTCAACTGCCCGGTCGCCGGACAGTACCGCGCAGTCGAACTGATCGGGTCGCCGTCGGCGCCCGTCGCGGCCGATACGGCGGCCGACCGCTGCAGCGCGACGACGTACCCCTATCCGGCAAGTGATCGCGATCCCCTGACGCGTCCCAACCTCGACGGGCCGCTACGCCGACTCGACGAGAGCGTGACGTTCTCCGCGTCGGAAACCATCGAGTTCTGGCCAGACGGGACGGCTCGCCGCAACGACGGGACGGGCAACCCGTGGCCGCTGATCCCGGTCAACGGCATCAGCATCCAACTGTCGCGAAACAGTGTGACGTCAACGATCACGGTGAACGGCCTTGGCAAAGTGCAACTCCAACAGGCGCAGTAGCGGCGAGGCGGGCTTCACCCTGCCGGAAGTCATGGTAGCGACGCTGCTGCTCGCCACGGCGATCGCGAGTGTGGCGCATCTGTTCGCGATGGCCGCGCGAAGCAACATCGCCGCGCAGCGCACGACGTTTGCCGCGACGCTGGCCCAGGAAAAGATGGAGCAGCTGCGGGCCCTGTCGTGGGGATTCGACCAGGTGGGTCTGCCCATTCAGGACTACACGACGAACCTCGCGGTGGATCCTCCCAAGCCCACCGGGGGGACGGGCCTGTCGCCCTCGCCGGCGAACGTGCTCGCCGCCAACGTCGATGGCTATGTCGACTACCTCGACCGCCGCGGCACCAGCCTGGGGAGCGGCACGGATATCCCCGTCGGCACGACCTACGTGCGCCGCTGGTCGGTTGAGCCGCTTCCGACCAATCCCAACGGCACATTGATCTTCCAGGTGCTCGTCTTCAGCGTCGGCGACAGGCAGGAACAGGGCGACGGGGCCGTGCTCGACACCGTCCGGGACGAAGCGCGGCTGGTGAGCGTGAAGACGAGGAAATCGCGATGACGCGTCAACTCCATCTCCGATCGGATCGCGGCTTCACCATCATGGAGCTGCTCATCTCGATGTTCATCATGGTGGGGGTCACGGGCGCAATCTTCGCGCTCGTCGATCCGGCTCGCGGCACCTATCGCCAGCAGCCCGAGGTGTCGGACATGCAGCAGCGGCTGCGCGTCGGCACCGCGTTCCTCACCAACGATCTCATGATGGCCGGGGCAGGCTCACCGGCCGGCGGCCAACTGATGGGGGCGCTGATGAACTACTTCGCCCCGATCGAGCCGCACCGGATTGGTCTGACCAACTCCGACGCCGACGCCGGAATCTATTACCGCACCGACGCGCTGACCATCCGCTGGGTCCCCCCCAACGCCCCGCAGACGACGGTTCGGGCGGACATGCCTCAGCCCTCATCCGAGTTGAAGGTCCAGGCGCAGTCCAACTGCGCACCCGGGACCCCGGCGTTGTGCGGCTTCAAGGACGGGATGAGGGCCGTGATTTTCGACGACACGGGGTCGCTCGACGTCTTCACGATCACCCAGGTTCAAGACGCGGCCCTGCACCTCCAGCACCGGCCGCTGCACGGCAGCTCCAGCCCCAACGACTTGTCGAAGAAGTACCAGGTCGGAGCCCAGATTGCCCAGATCATGCAGCGCACCTACTATCGCGACAACGCCACCGACCAGCTGATGCTCTACGACGGCGACGGTCGCGACGAACCGGTCGTGGACAACGTCGTGGACCTGCGCTTCGAGTACTTCGGCGATCCCCGCCCGGCGTTCCTGATCAAGCCGGTGAGCGACCCGAGCGGTCCCTGGACGACGTATGGCCCGAAGCCCCCGGCGCTGGGGACGACGCCACAGACCGGCTGGGGCTGGCCCGCTGGCGAGAACTGCATCTTCCTCGTAGACGGAGGCACGGGCACGCACGGACCGCGCCTGGCCGATCTCGCCCCGGGGTCCGAAGCCTTGATGCTGATGGGCGCCGCGATGCTCAGCGACGGGCCATGGTGTCCGACCACGACCTCGCCCAACCGCTACGACGCAGACCTCCTGCGCATCCGCAAGATTGGCGCCGTCATGCGGGTCCAGGTTGCGTCATCCGGCCTTCGCGGCCCGGCAAGCGCGCTGTTCCGCCGCGGGGGCACGGCGATGACGAGCCGGACCATGGTGCCCGACCAGGAGATCCGGTTCGAGGTCTCGCCGCGCAACTTCAATTTGGGACGCTAGCCATGCAACCTGCCCCTTCGCCCCTTCGACCTCTGCGAAACGAGCGCGGCATCGCCTTGGTGATTGCCTTGATGAGCACACTGCTGCTCACAGCGCTCGGCCTGGGGCTCGTGATGACCACGATCACCGAGACGATGATCACGAGCAACTACCGCGATGGGGGCGAGGCCTTGTATGCGGCCGACGCGGGCGTTGAACGCGTCATGCAGGACCTGCTCACGATTCCTGACTGGAATCGTGTGCTCGCGGGCGCCGTGCAATCCGCCGTTGTCGATGGCACGCCCGGGGGCAAGCGCACCCTGCGCGACGGCAGCGCGATCGACCTCAGTGCGGCCACCAACACGCTCAACTGCGGCAAGGTGACCACCTGTTCAGCGGCGGAGATGAACGCGTGGTCCGCCGATCGTCCGTGGGGATCCAACAACCCGCGGTGGCAGCTGTTCGCGTACGCGCCGCTCGAGAACATCATCGAGACGGCCACTGTCGCCTCGCCGATGTATGTCGCCGTCTGGGTGGCAGACGACGCCGCCGAGACCGACAACGATCCGCTGACCGATGGAGGGCAGGCCAACGGGCGCGGCATCCTGATGCTCCGTGCCGAGGCCTATGGCCCCGGCGGGTCGAGCAGCATCATCGAAGCCACGCTCGGACGCACCGACACGACCGAGCTCGAACGCGGCTATACCGGGCAGCGCGGGCAGGACGAACAGAATCGTCGCGCGCGCAAAGCGGCCGTCCAATCTCCCGGCAAAGCACTGACCCGATCAGCCATGGACGCCACGGCCGGCGGGCTGGT
>JBQTIE010000317.1:0-3347 GCA_052389315.1 Acidobacteriota bacterium | reverse complement strand
ATGTTCTCGTCGATGTGGGCGTAGACCTTCTGCAGGTCCGGGGGCACCTGGCTGAGGTCGGGCTGGATCTCGGTATCGCCGGCGGGGCGGATGCCCAGCGTGGGGGCCGCGGCCGTGGTCGGCGTCGTCGCCTGGTCGGCCGACGGTCCAGGCGCCGCACACGCCGCCGTGAAGAGCGTGCCAACGATGAGAAGCGACACCATGCGGCGCATAAGCCCTCCTGAGGTCGGTCGGGGGGAACCGGTGAAACGAGCAGCGATGATGCATTGAGCCTCAGCCCGGCGCCGAAGTCAATGGATCCCGTGCGCCGGGTGAACCTGACACGGCCCCCCGTCCGGCGCCGTGCGAAGATGCCGCATGCTGTCTCGGCGCTCGGCGGTGGCGGCCCTGGGGCTGGCGGCTCTGGGGGCGGCGTGCCGCGGCGCGCCCGAGCCGGCGGGCCGGGAGGTGTCCTCGCTCGATCAGGTCGCCGAACGCTACGTCCGGCTGACCTTGCGGCTCGCTCAGCATCAGCCGTCGCTCGTGGAGGCCTGGCTGGGGCCCGAGGCCTGGCGGCCGGGCCCGCGCGAGCCGGTGGCTGGCATTCGCGAGGAGCTCTTCGCGATCCGCCGCGCAATCGCGGCGCTGACGCCCGAGCAGGCGGTCCTCGATCGGTCGCGCTACCTGGAAGGCCAGATAGACGCCCTCCTGACGGCCGCGCGCCGGCTCAGCGGTGAATCATCGACGTGGTCGGACGAGGCCGCGACTGCGATGGGGCTCGGAGAAATAGAGTTCGCTCGCGCCGGGTTGGCTGCCGGCGGGCGCCCTCGCCGCGAGGCGATCGACGCAGCGCGTGTCGAGCTCGAGCAACGGCTGAACGGCGAAGGCCCGCTCCACGAGCGCTACATCTCCTTTCGCCGGCGCCACGCGCTGGCTCCCGCACAGGTGCTCCCGGCCTTTCGCGCCGCCGTCGCCGCCTGTCGTGAGCGCGTGCGGTCGGAGATTCCGTTGCCGTCCGGCGAGCGCGTGGTGATCGAGGCTGGCCCGGACGTGGCCCTGGAAGCGCGCGCGGTGTATCTCGGTGGCCTCACCACAGAGGTGCGCGTCAATATTTCGGGGCCGACCGATCTGGCCCGCATCCTCTGGCTCGCCGCTCACGAAACCTACCCCGGGCACCACCTCCAACATGTGCTGGCGGAGCGTGATCTCGTGCAGGCAAGAGGCTGGTTCGAACGTCAGCTCTACCCGACCTTTGGGCCGCATCTCCTGTACGCGGAGGGCGCGGCGGACGCCGGAGCCGCCCTGCTCCTCCAGGGCGACACCTTTGAGGCGATTGTCCGTGAACTGGCACGCGCCTTCGGCGGAGCCGCGAGCGTGTCGGAGCTGATCGCCGTGCACCGCGCGGTGGCAGCACTCGATGAGGTGATTCCGGGAATCGCGCGCGGCTATCTGGGCGGTGAACTCAGCAGCGAGGTGGCGACGGCGAAGCTCACCGAGGAGGCCCTGGTGGCCGATGCCGCGCAGTTCCTCTTCGTGATCGAGCGCCAGCGCACGCGGGTGCTGGCCTATCCGGTCGGGAGGAGAGTCGTGGAGGCCGAGCTCAGCGCGCTCCCGACTGCGCAGCGATGGTCACGACTCGCCGAGATCGCGTCGCACCTGAGCCGCGGGCGCCCGACATCCGCTTGAACACGGGGAGAATCGCGTCGTCGGGTGAGGGAAGGCGCCCACAGTGAGGGAAGGCGCCCACTTGACAACACGAGCCAAAGTGGGTGAGAAGGTGCATTCGGGCTTCAGGAATCGGACGCTGAGTCAGGATCCTCGGAACCGCCCGGAGCTCGTCGCGGCGGGTGACCTCGAAAGCGGGGGGGCATGGTGATGCGCCAGATTCATTCGGAGCATCGCAACGCGCTGGATGAGAATCCAAACACGTCGTCCGGCAGGCTGATCTCCGGACCAACCGGCCAGCGGCAAGGCACATGCTGGCGGCTTCTGGGCTGCTTGCTGCTGCTCGCGAGCGTTGCCGACCTCCGGGCAGCGGTCATTGTGCTGCAGCCGCACGACCCAGCGCGTTCCGGGGCGTTCAGCAATCTCGGCTCCTCGAACCAGCAGATGGCGGACAACTTTTCGCTGTCTCAGGTGACCGCGATCGACTCGATCTCCTGGACCGGCCGATACGACGGCCCGCTGATCGCACCGGCCAACCCGGTCGCCTTCACCGTCCGCGTGTTCGCGGATGCCGGCGGCCGTCCGGCCGTGTTTCCTCTCTCTGTGTTCAACGTGATGGTCAACGCGACGAACACCGGTTTTACCTTCGGCGGCAGCGCCTGGTTCTCCTACTCGACGCCCGCACCAGCGGTGCTCACTCCGGGGACCTATTGGCTTTCGGTCGTGGAAACCGATCCTCGAACACCGTCGTTTGGAGGATCCCAGTGGCTCTGGGGCCACACCAGCACGGACGGGGCTCGGGCGTTTCGACTCGCCGATGGGGCGTCCTGGTCTGCGGATCCCTTCGGCCCGAATCACGCCTTCGCCATCAACGACGCCAGCATCCCTCCACCTGTGCCGGGGGCGCCAGGCCCGCCGTCGAACCTGTCCGCCGTAGTCTCCGGGGCCAATGTCACGCTCAACTGGAACGCTCCCACGACTGGCGGGCCGGTCGTGTCCTATGTCCTGGAGGCCGGATTGTCTCCCGGAGCCGCGAATCTCGCGTTGTTCAACACCGGAAGCCTCGCGACGTCGTTTGTGGCGAGTGCCGTTCCGGCAGGCACCTACTTCATCCGCGTCAGAGCCTCGAATTCCGCAGGGGTGAGCGGGGCTTCGAACGAAGTGCAGGCCGTGGTTGGCGCGGTCCCGACACCGTGCGTGACGCCGCCGCTGCCACCCGTGGGAGTGTCCGCAACCGTGAATGGGTCCACCGTCACGCTAACCTGGACTGCCCCTTCCGGGCCAGTAACGACCTACATCGTGGGCGCCGGGTCGGGCTCCGGGGCGAGCGATATCGTCAGCTTCGTGACCGGCAATGCGCTGACGTCCCTTACGGCGGTCGCGTCGCCCGGCTCGTATTTCGTGAGGGTTCAGGCTCGTAACGCGTGTGGTACGAGCGGGGATTCAAACGAAGTCATCGTGACCGTGTTCTGAGCTGAGGGCGAGTTCGACCGCGCCTCACACACCCGAGCACGCGACGCCCTTCGACAGGCTCCGGGGGACGTGTGCGAATCCGAAGTCGCACCGAGCCCCTCGTTACAAATGCGCCCTCAGCGGCTCGTGCATCCGTCGCCCGTGGGTCAGTGACATCAGGACGATATCGGAGGTGACCGGCGCGCGACGGAACGCGTCCACGCCGATGGCGTTCGCAATCGCGTTCATGA
>JBQTIE010000316.1:0-7060 GCA_052389315.1 Acidobacteriota bacterium | reverse complement strand
AGCCGGAGATTCCGGCTCGCTCCCCTCTTTCGGTCAGCCCCGCTGCTCCAGCGGCACCCACGTCTGCGGATAGGCTGGACCGGTGTAATCGGCACGGGGGCGGATCAGGCGATTGTTGGCGTACTGCTCCAGCACGTGCGCCGTCCAGCCCGACACGCGGCTGACGGCGAAGATGGGTGTGAACAGGTCGGGCGTGATGCCCATCGTGTAATAGGCCGACGCCGAATAGAAGTCCACGTTCGCAAACAGCTTCTTCTCGGCGCGGACGATGGCCTCGATGCGCTCGGACATGTCGAACCACTTGGTGTTGCCGGCCTGCTGGCCGAGCTCCCGGGACATGCGGCGCAGATGCGTGGCGCGTGGATCCTCGGTGCGGTACACGCGGTGGCCGAAGCCCGGGATCTTCTCCTTCCGCGCGAGCTTGCCGCGGATGACGGCGTCGATCCGCTCGCCAGGCGCATCCTGCCCGATCTCGAGCAGCATCTTCATCACTTCGGCGTTGGCGCCTCCGTGCAGCGGCCCCTTCAGCGTGCCGATCCCGGCCACCACGGCGGAATGCACGTCGGTCAGGGTCGCGGCCGCCACGCGCGCGGCAAACGTCGAGGCGTTCAGTTCATGATCGGCGTGCAGCGTCAACGCGATGTCCATCGCCCGCACCGCCGTCGGGTTGGGGCGCTGGCCCGTGAGCATGTAGAGAAAGCTCGCGGCGTGGCCCATGGCGGGATCAGGCGATACGGGATTGCCGCCGGCTTGCAGGTGTCCCCACGTCGCGACCAGGCTCGCGACCTGGGCCGTCAGCCGAACCGATTTTCGAGCGGCCGCCGCCGCGGACAGGTCCGGCGCATCCGCATCGTAGTGCGCAAGGGCCGAGGTCAACGTCCGGAGGGCGTCCATCCCGTCGGCCGGCGGCAGCATCTTCATCAGCCGATGGATCGCGTCCGGGAGCGGCCGGGCCGCCGCGAGCTGCGACTGCAAGTCGCCCAGCTCGGCGCGGCTCGGCAGCCGGCCGTGCGACAGCAGATAGCAGGTTTCCTCGAAGGTCGCGAACTTCGCCAGATCGTGGATGTCGTAGCCGCGGTAGGAGAGCACGCCGCGGTCGCCGTCGATGAAACAGATGCCAGACGAGGTGGCGACGACGTCTTCGAGGCCGCCCTTGGGTTTGACGTCAGTGGACACGCAGGGATCTTAGTCTATCGAGCGCCCTCGCCGCGGAGTCGACACCCGACTCAGGCTTCCTTCCGCTGGACGATATCGACAACCGCATCGCCCGCGTACTGCTGCATCAGCGAGAGCATGCCCGTGTAGAGAAAGCCAATCTGGAAGAGCATCAGAAACGGCACGGTGCCGTGGATGCCGTTCGCGAGGGCGTAGAACAGCGTCGCCGTGAAATACAGACCGAGCGCCAGCTCGATCATCGGCTGCACGGCCACCGACTGGCGGTACTTCTTGCCAATCCATTCGTCGGAGCCGCTCTCGATGTGGTACTTCGGCGTGCGCGCGAACTCGCTGGGCCTCCGGAAAAGCGCCTCGAACACTGCCCGGGTATTGTTGACTGCCAGCCCGATTCCGATCGACATCAGAAACGGCAGATACCGGAGGCGGGACGTCCAGGTCTGCGGGTACAGCTCGCGCTGACACACCATGTAGAAGTTGGCCACCGACGCCGTCGCCGCAAAGAACAGCGGGATGTCGATCAGCAGCATCTCGTACCAGCCCATGTTGTAGCGGATGACCATCGACGGCGCCATCAGGACCGACAACACGCACATGAGCGGGTAGTTGAAGTTGGCCGACAGGTGGAAGAAGGCCTCGGCTTTGACCTTGAAAGGCTGATTGGACTGCAGGATGTACGGCATCAGCTTCAGAAAGGTCTGGATGGATCCCTTCGCCCACCGGTGCTGCTGCGACTTGAAAGCGTTCATCTCGACGGGCAGCTCGGCCGGCGCCACGTGGTCCGGCAGGAAGACGAACTGCCAGCCCCGCAGTTGCGCGCGATAGCTGAGGTCCAGATCTTCGGTCAGCGTATCGTGCTGCCAGCCGCCGGCATCGGTGATCGCGTCGCTCCGCCAGATGCCCGCCGTCCCGTTGAAGTTGAAGAAGCAGCCGCCGCGATTGCGGGCCCCGTGCTCGATCACGAAATGCGCATCGAGCAGCAGCGCTTGAATCTTCGTCAGCAGCGAATAGTCCTCGTTGACATGCCCCCAGCGCGTCTGCACCATCGCGACGCGAGGGTTGGTGAAATGATGGATGGTCCGCTTCAGGAACCCGGGGTCCGGGATGAAGTCGGCGTCGAAAATGGCGATGAACTGGCCCTTCGCCACCTTCAAGCCTTCGTCCAATGCCCCGGCCTTGTAGCCCGACCGATCCGTGCGGTGGATGTAGGCGATGTCCACCCCCTGCGCCGCAAAGCGCCGGGCGGCCAGTTCGGCGATCTCACGCGTCTCATCCGTCGAATCGTCCAGCACCTGGATCTCGAGGAGCTCACGCGGGTAATCGATTCGACACACGGCGTCCACGAGCCGATCCACCACGTACATCTCGTTGTACAGGGGGAGCTGGATCGTCACCCGCGGAAGCGCCGCGAACTCGGCGTCAGGGCGTGGCACCTCGTCGCGATGCTTCATGTACAGATAGACGAGGTAGTAGCGATGCCATCCATACACCGCGAGGATGACTAGGACGAAGAAGTACGTCGCGAGAACGAGCGTTTCGACTGGCGTCATGAACGGAAGAATGTCCCGAGCGGGAGTCCAACGCTCAATTATAGGGCAGGATCCGCTAAAGTCAACGAAACAGGGATGATAGCTAAATGACACCCGCACACCTGCGCGGACTCCTGGACCAGGTCGGTGACGGACGGCTGAGCCCGGACGATGCGCACCGCCAGCTGCTCGACGCGCTGCGCGATCGGCCGTTCGAGGACCTGGGATTCGCGCGAGTCGATCACCATCGGACCATCCGCCAGGGCTTCCCCGAGGTGGTGCTCGGCCTCGGCAAGACGCCGGACCAGGTGGCCGCCATCGCCCGGCGCATCCTCGATCGCGGCCATCCGCTCCTCGTCACCCGAACGGATGAGGTGGCGTGGCGTCTCCTTCACGAATCCGTACCTGAGGCCGAGTACCATGCGACCGCTCGGGCCATCACCGTACGCCGGCCCGTGGCGAGAGGCAAGGGGACGATCCTCATTGCGTCCGCCGGGACCTCCGACATGCCGGTCGCTGAAGAGGCGGCGGTCACGGCAGAGCTCATGGGCAACGACATCGACCGGATCTTCGACGCCGGGGTGGCGGGCATCCACCGCATCCTCAGCGAGCGCGACCGCCTCCACGCGGCCCGGGTCATCATCGTCATCGCCGGAATGGAGGGCGCACTGCCGAGCGTCGTCGCAGGCATGGTGGACGTGCCGGTGATCGGCGTGCCGACGAGCGTGGGCTACGGCGCGAGCTTTGGGGGGGTCGCCGCGTTGCTCGGCATGCTGAACTCGTGCGCAAACGGCGTCACGGTGGTGAACATCGACAACGGCTACGGCGCCGGGTACGTCGCCAGCGTCATCAATCATCTGTAGCCGAGTCGTGTCGCGCGGCCTCCACCGCGTGCCCGGCCAATCCGCGGTGGCGCGCCCCGGCCTGCACCGTGCGTCCGCGCGAGCTGCCGGCCCGCGCTATGGTCTCGCGATCTGCGCTCGTCGCGAAAGCACGTACCCGCGACTCGCGGCGAGGTCCGCCTCGGACACGCTCTGCTTGAACGACGGCATGCCCCTGGCGGCCAGCGATCCGCCGATCACAATCTCCGCGTAGCGATCGAACATCGCAGCCTGCGAATAGCGCAGGTCAAGGATCAGGCCCGCGCTCACCGCCTCGGCGCCCTGACAGATGGCTCACCGGCGGGCGTAGGTGGCGGCACCCGAGGTGACCTCGTCTGCTGACGCGGTGACGGCGATCGGCGTGGGCGCGAGCCGCGCCGAACCGGTCAGGCTTGGGATGTTGCGCTTGCCGCCCAGCCCGAACACGCGCAGCCGGCCGGGAATGACTGCGGGCCCATCGGGTTGGTGACGCCCGGTGCGCCGCCCCGCCCCCGCCATGACGGCGACATACTGTGTCTGGTCGATCTCATACGTGATCGGCGCGGCGATGATCGCGCTCCCCACGGCCATGTCCCAGAGCTTCTCGCCGCTCCCCTGCGTGATACGCCACGAAACGACCGTCGGCGGTTCCCTGAAACACGAGGTCCCCCGCGGTCGTCAGCGCGCCGCCGTTTTTATCAGGGTGAGCGGGCTGCGCTTCTCCGGGGGTGCGTCCGTTGGCCAGCCATTCGGCCACTCGGCGCTCAGCGGTGCGCAGCGCTTCGTCGTCCACCGCCTGTGCGCTGGTGGTGGCGCTCTGCGTCTGAACCGTGGTTCGTCCGAGCCCGGCCGCCGTGGCCATCGTGGCAATGGCGACCAGCGCGAGTGTCCGATCAGTCATCGTGTCGATTCTCCCTGTCGCGGGCTCCGGGGACGGCCGCCGGCGATTCCGGCAGATGCTATCCCATCGGGCGCCGGGCCCCTGCGGCGGGCTCGATCGTTGACCCCGCGGCGGCCGTGTCGTTGTCGCGGCCAGCCCCGTTCCGTCAGGGTCGAGCCTGAAGGCCGCACGTTTTGAACTTTACACAGGTAACTTGTAACGTGAACGCGTGACGCTCGCCCTCCGCACGCTCGAATTCGATCGGATTGTCCTGGTCGTACGCGGCCTGGCGTTGACGCCGCTGGGTGCCGAAGCCATCGACGCGCTCGAGCCGCACACCGACCCCAAGGCCGTATCCGACGCGCTCGACGCCACCACCGAAACGACGGCGTACCTGGAAGGCCATCCGTTGTTTCCGCTCCGGGCCGGGGAAGGATTGGAAGAGGCCCTGGCGACGCTGGCGGTGACGGGCCAGATCCTCGAGCCGCTCCAGCTGCGCCTGGTCGCCGAGTTTCTCGACTCCGTCGATCACGCCTGCACAGCAGTGCGGCAGGCGACCCGTGACTTCCCTCTCCTGGCCGCCATCGTGGCCCGCGCGGCGAGTTTCGCGGAGGAGGTGGCGGCCGTCCGCCGCGCGATCGATCCTTCTGGCGAGGTGCTCGACAAGGCCAGTCCCGCGCTGGCCGGGCTGCGAGAACAGCTTCGCCAGAAGCGGCAGCGCTTGCGGTCCGCGCTGGACCAGTTCGTGCGCGGCCGCGACTCGTCGAAGTATCTCCAGGAACACGTCGTCACTGAGAGAAACGGCCGCTTCGTGCTGCTCGTACGTGCGGAACATCGCGGCAACGTTCCAGGCATCGTGCATGGCACGTCGGCGAGCGGCGCGAGCCTGTTTCTCGAGCCGGCCGCCACGGTCGAGCTGAACAACGACATCGTCGAGCTCGAGGAGCAGGAGCGCGAGGAGATCCGGCGCATCCTGTTGGCGCTGACCGACGCCTTCCGCGAACGCCCGGAGGATCTCGCCGCCTCCCGTGGCGTGGCTGTTCAACTGGACCTCCTCCAGGCGAAGGCGCGCTTTGGCTCTCTCGTCAACGGCGTGGAGCCCGGCTTGGCTCTTGACGGCCGGTTCGAGCTGCGCAGCGCGAGACATCCCCTGCTCATCACCGCGGTCAGAAGGCGCCTGGACGAAGCGGGGCCTGAGATCGACGTGGTGCCCATCGACCTCGTCATGGAACCGCCGGCAAGGGTCCTGCTGATCTCCGGCCCGAACACGGGTGGGAAGACCGTCGCGCTCAAGACGGCGGGCCTGCTGTCGCTCATGGCACAGGCCGGACTGCACGTGCCCGCGGCGGTGGCCACGCTGCCGGTGTTCCGGACGGTCTTCGCCGACATCGGCGACGAACAGTCGATTTCCGCGAGCCTGAGCACGTTCTCGGCGCACATCACCAACATCATCGGGATGGACCGTGAGCTGGAACGCCCGGCCCTCGTGCTGTTGGACGAGGTCGGCACCGGCACTGACCCCAACGAAGGCGGCGCCCTCGCCACCGCCATCGTCAGTCACTTCCAGCAGCGAGAGGCGAGCGTCATTGCCACCACGCACTACGACGCCGTCAAGGCGTGGGGCGCATCGACCGGAGGCGTCGTCATGGCGGCGTGTGCCTTCGACGCGCAGACGTATGCGCCGACCTACCGCCTCGTGTATGGAGCGCCTGGCCGAAGCCTGGCCATCGAGATTGCGCAGCGTCTCGGCATGCCGATTCCCGTCGTGTCAGCGGCGCGAGGCTTCCTCAGCGACGACCAGAAGCGGCTGGCGGCCCATCTGGCCAGAGTGGATGCGCAGGCGCGTGCGCTCGAGTCGGATCGGCTGAAGCTCCAACGCGACCGGCGGGCCGCAGACGAGGCGTCCGCGGCGCTGCAGGCCAGAGAGCAGGCCGTCGCCGAGCGCGAGGCACGGCTGACGCGCCGCCTCAACGAAAAACTCGACGATCGCGTGCGGCAGGCTCGCCGCGACATCGATCAGGTGATCGAGCAGCTGAAGGAACGAGCCGAGACCCTCATCGAGCACGCTTCGGTGCGCGCGCGGACGACGGGCCTGTCGACGGGCGAGACCGGTGCCGCGCGGGCGGAGGCACGGACGGCGGTCGAGCGGATCGTCAGCGATCTGCGACATCCCGCCACGGTTCCGGAGCGAAGCATGCCGGTGGACGGCGCCGCCATGACCGCCGGTCCACCGCCTCCCGCGAGCGCAGCGGCTCGCCTGGAGGTCGGGGCGCGCGTCGCCGTCGGCGCGCTCGGGATGGAGGGCGTCATTCGCAGCATCCACGGCAAGTACGCCGACCTCGATGTCCGCGGCAAGCGGATGCGCGCCCCGGTGTCCGACCTGCGGGTGCTCGCGCAGGGCGGAGCGGCGGGTGCCTCCGCGCCGCGCGTCCGCGTCAGCGTCGACCTCAAGCCGCGCGAGGGCCCGCTCAGTGAATTGAACGTCATCGGATGCACCGTAGACGAGGCTGTCGATCGGGTGTCGAAGTTCCTGGACGACACCCTCGTGACCGATCAGATGCTGGTCCGCATCGTCCACGGCTATGGCACCGGACAGTTGCGGAAGGGTCTTGCCGCGT
>JBQTIE010000315.1:0-15625 GCA_052389315.1 Acidobacteriota bacterium | reverse complement strand
TCGTTCGGCCCCTCGCCGACAAGCGCTGCCTCCCGCTCGGCGTCGTCGAAGAACGTCAGCGCCCGGAGCAGCAGCGTGTCGCTGATCTCCTGCCGATAGACCTTGCGAACCGATGCCAGGCACTCGGGCAGATTCGCGCCCTGGGCCAAGTGGTCGCGGACCGCCCGGAGATCACGGACGAGGTCGGCCGTCGCCGCATAGCGCTGGCGCGGATCCTGGTCGAGACAACGATCGAGCGTCCACTCCAGCGGCTTGGGAATCTTGCCTGCCAGACCGTCCAGTGCCTGCGGCCGATCGCCGAGGATCGCGGCCATGGTCGCGGCCGGCTGTCCCTGGTCGAACAGGCGCCGGCCCGCAAGCATTTCGTAGAGAATCGCGCCGTACGCAAACTGGTCCGATTGTGGTGTTGCCGTATGGCCCTGAATCTGTTCGGGCGACAGATACGGCAGCGTTCCCACAAGCCCCGCCACGGACGCCGCTTTCGTTTCGACGTCGGAGGTCTGAATGATGGCGATTCCGAAATCGAGCAGCTTGGGCCCATCCGCCGTCAACATGACGTTGCTCGGTTTGAGATCGCCATGGACCACCCCCGCGTCGTGCGCCGCGCTCAACGCCTCGGCGACGCCGATTGCCACGGGAACGACCCCCTCGACCGCAAGGGGCCCGCGCGCCAGCCGCTGATGCAGGGTCTCGCCCGTCAGGAGCTCCAGCACGAGAAAATCGGTGCCGTCGTGGGAGGCAAATCGACCGAGTCGATCGCCGGCCACCAACCGGGCCGCCGCCCCGGGCGCCGTCGGCTGACCGGCGGGCGGCGGACGTGGAGCAGACGAGCGGTCCGGGGCTGACATGCCGATGAGCAGGTTCCGGCGAAAGTATAGACGGGTTGCAGACCAGCTGACGAAGGGCGTGAAGTATGGCACGGCGCGCGGGTTCAACCCGGAGGCACCGTGGGGGCGGCGTCAGACACCGCAGCTGCCCGGGCGCCTACCGGCTCTTCCGGCGCTCCCCGATGGCCCAGAGGTAAGACGAGGTCCGGATGAAGAGCTGCCCCTCCGAGATCGCCACCGTGCTCAGGCAGTAGGGCGAGCAGTCGCCGAGCAGCGCGTTCGACGACAGGACCTCGAACTTCGGCCCGGCGCGGAACACCGTCGTGATGCCGTCCTCCTCGGTGGTGGCGTAGATCCTTCCGTCGGCGAGGATCGGCGAGGCGCTGTAGGTGCCTGGCGGCAGGCGGTGCGGACCGTAGACGGTGGCGCCCGTTTTCACGTCGAGCGCGAAGACCACGCCGCCGTCGCGGACCACGTACAGCAGCGTGCCGTCGCTGACCGGCGTCGGGACGTCGGGCCCCAGCGCGAACTTCCAGACGACGTGTGACGAGGCGACATCGCCGCTGCCACCGGGCCGCATCGCCACCATCGGGTTGTTGCGCGTGGGCGCGATGATCAGGTCGCCGACAATCGTCGCGGACGCGACGATGCGGTAGTTGCGGTCGCGCTCGGGGTTGAGAATGTCGGCGCGCCAGTACTCCTTGCCGGTCGCCGGATCGTGGCCCGACACCACGTCGCCGCCGGTGATGATGAGCTCGGGACGGCCGTGGACGTCGATCCACGCGGGCGTCGTGTACGAATCGGGCGACTCCATCAGCGCCGGCGTCGGCCGCTCGATGCGCCACAGCGTCTTGCCCGTCAGCGCGTCGATCTTGAGCACGTACGACGGGTCGTCCGTCTTCATCCCGTGCAGCACCTGCACGTACAGCGCGTTGCCCTTGAGCAGCGGCGACGAGGCGTAGCCCCAGTTCAAGCCGAACCGGCCGTAGTCGGCCTGAATGTTGCGCGACCAGATCTCCTTGCCCGCGAAGTCGAACGCCTTGAGGATGCCGAGCCCCGTCATCACCCACACGTACTTGCCGTCGGTGACCGGCGACGGCGAGGACATGTTCTGCTTCCGCTCCATGTGGTTGGAGTCGGCAAGCGTCCGCTTCCACACGACCGACGGCCCGTTGCGATCGATGGCCCACAGCTCGAGGTGCCCCGTGTTGGCGCCGGTGGCGACGTTGAGGAAGATGCGGTCGCCCCAGATGATGGGGGTCGATCCGCTGTAGGCGGGCAGCGGCAGCTTCCACGCGATGTTCTTCGTGTCGAACTCACTGCAGAGGTTCGACGCCAGCGGTCGGCCTTCGCGCCCGCCAAACCTGCGCTGGGTTGGCTCGACCGCGTGCGGCCCACCGGTGTCCACGCCGCGCAGCTCTCGAGTGCCACCAACGTCGCCGGGAGTCGCGGCGCATTCCGCGCCCCACGACACGGGCAGCCCGGTCTCACGGCTGATCCCGTCGTGCGACGGGCCCCGCCAATGCGGCCAGTGTTGGGCGGCAGGCGTGGCCCCGGCCATGACTGTGATGATGAAGACGAACCCGGCACCCGCGCGCATGTTGCCGACTCCCGGTCTGGAGATGTCTGAAGACGGTCAGAACCCAATACGATGGCGCGGCGGCGGGAGCTTACCTGCGCCCGCCTCCATCCAGGTTCCGCGGGTTCCGCTGCGCCGACACCGAGTGATATACCTTCCGGAGAACTCGGCTGCCGGAGCACCGCTCGCAGGCGATACCGGGAGGGGCACATGCGCAGGCTCATCGTGACGGCAGGGGCAGTGATGGTGATGTCGGTCGCGCTCCCACTGGTGAGTGCGCAAACGGCCGCGCCGCCGGCGCGTTCCAATCCCGTGATCACGCTGCTCGAGCAGGGAAAGCCCGCCTTCTCGATCTGGGCGAACTACATCGGCGTGGGCAAGGACTATCACGCCGCCGTGACGCTCCAGAACAACAGGAACTACGACTTCATCCTCTACGACCTCGAGCACGATCCGCTGGACGTGGCCGGGCTCAGCGAGTTCCTGCGCGCCCTGCTCGATCCGGCGGCAATCGCCAGGGAAGGCGTGAGCGCCATCAAGCCGGTGATCGTGCGGATTCCGCCGAACGGCCGCGAGATCCATCAGAACCAATGGATGGTGAAGCAGATTCTCGACACCGGCGTCGCCGGGCTGATGTTCCCGCACATCGAGACCGCCGAGCAGGCCATCAACGCCATCAAGGCGGTTCGATACCCTCAGCCGGCCGGCGCGCCGAACGTGCAGCCGGAAGGCCTGCGGGGCGCCAGCAACGCCATCGCGGCGCGCTATTGGGGCATGAGCGGCCGCGAGTACGAGAAGCGGGCGGATGTGTGGGGCCTGCAGCCGGGCGCCGACATGCTCATCCTGCTCATCATCGAGAACAAACTGGGTGTGGAGAATGTCCGCGACATCGCCCGCACGCTGAAGGCGGCCAATGTCAAGGTCGTGCTGTGGGCCGGGGGCGGCGACATGAGCCTGTCCTACGGCCACGACGAAGCGCTCACCCGGGCGGGCCTCGACGCGGTGATCGCGGCGGGCAAGGAGTTCGGATTGCCCGTGGGCATCAACGGCACCGCCGACTTCAAGCAGCGCTACGCGCAAGGCGTCCGGCTGTTCTTCGATATCGGTCCGGTCTACGCGGGCAGCGGACCGCGCATCACGCCTGAAGAGCGGAAGGCTGTCGGACGCTAGTGGGACACCAGCGGTCCGACCGCAGGTTCCGGGCATCACGCCGAACGCCTGGCCCGAGCCGGCAGGCCGGAACTACTGGTTCAGCACGAGCCGGCCGGCCAGGTCCCTCATCGCCCGCACCGCTGGCGAATCCGGCGCGAACTCCACCGGCGGTCGCGCCGCGCGCTCCGCATCCAGCAGCGCCGGGTCATATGGAATCTCGCCGATCACGCGCAGACCGTGCGAGTCGCAATAGCGCTCGATCACCGTACGGTCCTCGTCGGTGCGGATCTTGTTGGTCACCACCTGCACATCGGCAATGCCCAGCTCGCGCGCCAGCTCCGTGATGCGCCGGACCGTTTCCATCGATCGGTAGTAGGGCTCGAGGACGGCGATGAAGCGCGAGACATGGCGACCCGTGCCGCGGGACAGATGTTCGAGCCCTGCTTCCATGTCCACGATGAGATCTTGATCGTTCAAGGCCGACCGCGCCGCGAGCTCGCCGAGCAAGCCACGAACCGTGGCATGGGCTCCGCACATTCAACCGGCGCCGCCGTGTCCCACGGCGCCCATCACGAGCAGGCGGACGCCGTCCGGCGCATCGGCGCCGTACTGGGCGAGCACTTCCACGGGGTCGGCGACGAACACCGGCTTCACCGTGCCATCGGCCTGCGTCTGCCGCTCCATCAGGGATCGCGGCAGGCTCGTAATCCGCGTGGCGCGGTCAGAGGGAACCCCCAGCGTGGTCGAAAGGTTCGGGTTGGTGTCGGCGTCCACCGCCAGCACCCGGCGTCCTCGCTGCGCGAGCATGCGGGCCAGCGTGCCGGCAATGGTGGTCTTGCCGCTCCCGCCTTTGCCGGCGATGGCGATCCGCACCGACGCGCCGTCATGACCGCTGCCGGATGGTTCTTCGACCCAGGGGCAGGTGGATCCTGCGGCGTCTGGTTTCATGCTTTCGCTCATCGGTGACTCCCCGCTCGCGTCAGTGGCTGCGCTTGTGGGCCCTGGCGGCGTGACATTCGGCCGCGCCGGCCGGGTTGGTATGGCAGTCGCACGTCGGGTCGTTGCACTCGCCGTGGCCCTGGCCGGTCATGCCGGCAAACTGCTCGGCGAATCGGCGCCCGGCCTCGCGCCGCCCCGGTTCGGTGAGCCGATACTCGCTGTCGCCATGCGGCTCCACATCGCCCCGCTCCAGCAAGGTCGCGATCACCGCGTGCACGTCATCTGGGGTCCGCGTCAGGAAGCGAGCGATGCCCGCCACGGTCGCTGCACCGGGGATACCTTCGCCTTCCAGCCAGTACAGCACTTCGAGCACTTCGTCGCGCCGCGCGATGGGGTCGGTGCGTTCGTCGCTCACGGTACCTCCCCCGCCGCCATCAGTCCGCGGATCTGCCGCACGGCCGGTTCCACGGCCCCGCGCACCGGCTCGGACAATTCCGCCATCAACTCGTCCACGCTCGGACTGACTTTCAGAATCCATTCGAGGCGTCTGGTCGACGGCCTTCACCTCGGTGCTCGTCTCGCACGTCCTGGTGCCGCCCGCGATGGCCTGGCCCTCGACGTCCTGGGCCGGGTGGTGCAGAGCATGGCCGCGGCGGCCCGCCAGGCCGATGTCGCCATCGTGGCCGGAGACACCAAGGTGGTCGAGCGCGGCCACGGCGACGGGGTCTACATCAACACCACCGGTGTGGGCATGCTGATGGTCGAGCGTGCGATCGGACCGCGGGAGGCGCGTGCCGGAGATGCCGTGCTGGTCAGCGGCACCCTGGGCGACCACGGCATGGCGATCATGAGCGTGCGGGACGGGTTGACCTTCGATTCGCCGATCGTGTCCGACTCGGCGTCACTGCACGATCTGGTGGCGGCCATGCTCGATGCCAGCCCGGGCGTTCATGTCCTCCGTGACCCGACGCGAGGCGGTCTGGCGTCGGCGCTCAACGAAGTGGCGGCGGCCTCGCGGGTGTCCATCGAGCTGGACGAGGCGAGTCTACCGGTCCGCCGCGAGGTGCTCGCGGCCTGCGAAATTCTGGGGCTCGATCCGCTGCTGGTCGCCAACGAAGGCAAGCTGCTCGCGTGCGTGGAGGCCGCGGAGGCGGACCGTCTGCTGGCGGCCATGCGTGCCCACCCGCTGGGAGGTGACGCCGCGCGCGTGGGCGACGTGGTCGCCGGGCCACCGGGCCGGGTGGTGGTGCGCACGAAGTTCGGTACCCGGCGCCTGGTGCCGATGCCGATCGGTGAGCAACTGCCACGCATCTGCTGAGCCGCTCCGCCTGTTTCTTCCGCTCGCGTGAAGCGAGCGGTCGCGAGTGTCGAAGGGACCTCACCATCCGCAACCCGTCCGCGTGCTGGGGGCCTCAGGTCGAGGGCGCACCGACTGCGTCGACGCTCGACGGCCGACGCTCACCCGGACGAGACATGAACGAGATGGCCACCACGGTGCTCGCAGACGTCGGGGGTGGTTTGCACGATGCTGGCGGAAGGAACGTGCCCGGTGCCTGGGACACACTCAGCACCACCTGCGGCTCCTCGATCGGGAAGCGCCTCCTCAGGCGTCACGGCGTACGACCAGAAACCGGGGCCTCGTCCGCCCGTTCCTGCAATCCAGCGGGCAGCCGGCCGGCCCGCGTCAGCGGGCGATCGCGCGCGGTTTCCCAGCGGGCGGTCTGAGGAACTCCACGGTGGAGTCGTGCATCCAGCCGCGGTCCTCGTTCTTGTACCAGCGCAGCACCATGCCGCTCTTCCGCAGGTCGGGCGTGAGGCGGACCTGGATCCACTCCTTGTCGCGTGCGAGGACGGTGAGCATGGTGTCACGCGGCACGAGGACGAGCACTTCCTGCCCCGTCGAGGGGCCCATGTGCACGTTCGCGTGGCTCGTGGGCACACGGACGCGGTCGGGAGGCGCCTGGCTGGGGGCGGTCTGGGCCATCAACAGTTGCGCCGACGTCAACATCAGCGCGCACGCCGCGGCTCGCACGCCGGCGCGTCGGAGTGTCACGGCCCTGCCGATGACGGCCACCCGCATGGGTTGGTCCCCTGGAAGCGTGAGGACTTGCATAAGTCCCGGAGCGCGGCGCCCGGATCGCAAGGCGCGACGACCGAGCATATTGGGCATATGTGAGGGAGGAGCAACGCGGCGAGGCGGGATGCCCCGCCCGGGGATCATGTGAGTCATCACGCTTCCAGGGGACTAGTCAACATGGACCCTTGGCCGCTGTCAAGGGATCCGTCGAGTTGACAGCCGAAACCCTGGCGGCGCATTCTCACGGGGCCCGTGCGCAGCGCGGCCCGGCCCTGCTGCGTGCACCATGAGGATCGGCTCTCCCGGAGAGTGGCATGATGCGCGCTCCACACCTGTTGTCCCTCGCCGTCGCGGCAGGCGTGCTCCACGCGACCAACCCTGCCGCGATCACGGGCAGCGCTTCCGCCGCCGATCAGGCGAAGGTGGAACTGCCCGTCCAGAAGGTCGCGATGGGCGACTACGAGGTCGTCGAGAACTGGCCCCGGCCGCTGCCGAACACCGACCTGTCGCACGACGGCTGGACCTGGGGATCCGGCGCGGGCGTGTGGGCGGAGAGCCCGGACAAGGTGTGGGTGGCGCAGCGAGGCGAGATCGAGCTCCCGCCAGGCGCGACGCCGTGGATTTGTCCGTGCCTGCTGACCCCTCGCCGCACGAATACGGGCCGTCGTCCGTATTCCGGCGCCGGGTACACGTACGCCATGCGACGACACCATCTCGTCTTCGCGGTGGATCGCAACGGCCAGGCGATCGAGGAGTGGCTGCAGCACGATCAATTCCTGGCGCCCCCGCGGGGCTCCGGGCTGGGCGAGGCCGGGCGCGGGCCGCACAAGCTGCTCATCAATCCCTACGATCGGGAGAAGCACATCTGGATTGTCGATGACGACATGCACGTCATCAACATCTTCACGAACGACGGGAAGCTGGTGCGCACGATGGGCGAGCGGGGCGTGCCCGGACGCGGCCCGAACCATTTCAATCGCCCGACCGACATCGCGTGGCTGCCGGACGGCACCTACTTCGTGGCGGACGGGTACGCAGGCACGCGCGTCGCGAAGTTCGATCGCACCGGAAAGTTCCTGATGGACTGGGGGCGCCCGCCCGCCGATCCCGCCAACCCGGGCCCGTACGAGTTCTGGTCCGTCCACAGCATCGGGATCAGCCGGGATCGCCGCGTGTTCGTCGCCGATCGCGAGCACCATCGCATGCAGGTGTTCGACGAAGACGGCAAGTTCCTCGAGATGTGGCCGACCGGCTACGACTCGGCGATCCTGGCGCACATCGTGACCCAGGACGATTACATCTGGATGGCGGACTGGACGACCGACCGGCTCCTGAAATACGACCTGAACGGACGCTACATCCTCGATATCGGCGGCCACGGGCCGCAGCCGGGCCAGTTCGACGGCGTCCATCAGATCCACGTGGATCAGGAGCGCAACCTGTACGTCACCGAAGTGGCGAACGACCGATCGCAGAAGTTCCGCCCCAGGCCCAATGCCAATCCGGCCAGGATCGTGGGGCCGATGGTGGGAGGGTGGCCGTAAGGGCCGCGAGGAGCGCTTTCCCGGCGGCCGGACGGGACGAGGTAGACGGCGGGACCCGCGGGAAGGCGCGCATGGCGACGGCGCCGTGCAAGACGTGGACGGCATTGACAGGGCAGGTCCGCTCGGCCCTGCGAGGCCACGAGGGGGAGGTCGATACCATCGCATCCCGCGTTCCCGTGTTCGGAGGCCTCAACGTTCTGTTGAAGTCTGGCGTTGACGTAGTCGTCGTCGAAAGCGGATTCAGGATTCAATCGGGCGGTAGGATCTGCTAATGGCTCACCGGACGCATAGGCTCAAGGCGCGGCATAGCCTCAAGGCGCGTGTGGGTCAAGGCATTCTGGCTTTAGCAAGCATCGCGCTGTCTCTTCTCGTGACGGAGGCGATCTTACGGTTTGCGGGCTCGACGGACCTCGGATTGGCCATCTATCCACGCGGGTACTTCGTGGCCGACACCGAGCTTGGCTACGACATCGCCGGGAATGCCGAGCCCGCAGCGCATGGGTTCTACCAGGTCTTCTCCAATTCGCTTCGTTGCTTCGATTACGACCGGCCGGTCGAGGACCTCTACACCCTGGTCGTGGGCGACAGTTTCGCCTGGGGGTACACACCGCTTCCGAGCAAATGGACCACGGTCGTCGAGGCAAGGTCCCGTCAGTTCGTCCTGAAGTGCGGAGTCAGCGGATTCGGCTGCGCCTGCAACTCCGAATCCGAATAGGAGGTCTTTTCACTCACGGCAGGCGCTGATCAAGGCGCAACGTGTGATTGCCGCGGTGGGGAAGAGGCCCGGTAACATCCTTTTTCTCTACACGGGCAACGACCTGAACGACGATTTCATCTTTCCTCACCGAACGGTCTTGGACGGCTACCTCGTCGCGAGGGAGAGATCGGTCAATCTGCTGACGGGTGAAAAGACCTTCTATTCGGATTCGGAGTTGCAGGCGCGACTGGACGATCGCCTCCGCCCCTTGCGCAGCCGTCAGGTTCTCGACGCTCTCGGGAGAACGGCGATCCACCAACGGTACTCGGCGGCGAAGCGAGGTTTGCGAGCGCGGATCGACGCCGCGGGACACCCGGCCCGCGCCGGACGCGCGGCCTTGCCAGCCATGCCGACGAGTGCCGCCACTGCCTACGCCGTGAATCTGTCGTCCTACCTGCACACGTACGACCGCCCCTGGTACAACGAGCTCGTCGAGCAGCACAAGAATACGATTCGCGAGTTCGCCGACTATGCGGCGTTGCTGGACACCAGATTCCTCTTGGTCGACGCCGACGGCACACTGCAGCATGCGAGACTGCTGGAGGTGGTCGAGGAACTGCAGAAAAGGGATGGCGCCTTCTATTACGACCTTTCGCAGGAATCGCCGCCCCCCACCAGGCTGCCCGACGGGCACTGGGACGTCGCAGGGAACCAGACTGCCGGCCGATACATCTACGAGCGCTTCAGGCGTCAAGGAGTATTCCAGTAGGCAACGCTACTCGGTTGAGCGCGGCGCCCTGTTCGAACCGCTTCTCTTCCTACCCGGATGGATTCACTGAGCTATTTGACCAGCAACCTTGCGACCGTCTTGAACACGTGTTAGGTTGCGTCAAGCAGGCAAGTGCTAACGAGGCCCTGCCTCAGACCGTCAAGCATGTGACGGAACCAGGGCCTCGTGAGCCATCATGTTGTCTTGCCCCGCCGCCGGCAGGGCGGTCGCCTTGACGGAGAAACCTGACTCATCTTGTCAACATTCGGGGCCGTCAAGGCTCCTAGCGCCAGCGGCTTGCGGAAAGCGGTGATCCACTGCGTGAAAGACCGGGCCATCCCAGGCTCCGCAACTGAATTCGTAATGGGCGAGCCTCCGAGCGTCGAGTCCGGACGCGTTTCCAGGAAGTCAATCGCGACGCCCGAGATCCTTCGACCAGTCTCCGCGCGATAATGCACGCCATGCCCGCGGCTCGGCGTCAGGTCACGTCCATCGCCATCCTCGCGTTCCTCATCCGTTGCACGGTCGCGCTCAGCGCCGGCCAAGCAGCCGGAGCAGCGACGCAAGCCGTCGAACGGCTCACGGTCACACTCCCGCAAGACGATGCCGAACTTGAAATCGACGGCGCGGTGAGGCCCGGTGCCGGCTCGGTCCGCGTGGTCCCGGTGCCTGCCGTGCCGCCGGGGACGACAACACGCCATACGATTACGGCGCGCTGGGACCCGAATACCTACACGAAGATGACACGCACCAAGGTCGTGACGCGTCGCGCCGGCGAGGCGCTCGCCATCGATTTGTCGGCTGACGACCCGACCGACCGCGTCCGCGTCCTCTACGTGCCCACTCCCGACGACGTGGCCGAGGCGATGGTGCGGCTCGCACGTGTCACGGCGGGCGACGTCGTCTACGAACCCGGGTGTGGCGACGCGCGGATTACGATTGCCGCGGTGAAGGCGGGCGCCGCCCGGGGCCTGTGCGTCGATCTCGATCCGGAACGGGCGGCCGAGTCGACGGCCAAGGTCCGCGAAGCCGGGCTTTCGGGCCGCATCGAGGTGCGCGAAGGCGACGCGCTGGACGTCAAGGACCTGAGCGGAGTCACGGTGGTCTTTCTCTACATGGGGGATCACTTCAATCACCTGATCAGGCCCGTCTTGTGGAAGCAGCTCCCCATCGGCGCACGGGTCGTCTCGCACCGCTTCACCATGGGCGACGACTGGGCGCCCGATGAGACCGTGACGGTGGACAGCGTCGAAGGGGGGGACTTCGAGCTTCACCTCTGGATGATTCGACCGGAACACAAGGGGCGGTCGGGGCCCTTCCGAGCCGCAAGACGAGGGGACGGGGCATCGTCGGACTCGTGAGGAGGCGCGCATGGCGACGGCGACGCAGCTGAACCTGCGGTTGGACAACGACATCGGGCAACTGGCGAAGCTCTGCCGCGATCTGGCCAACGGCGGCGTGAACCTCCTGGCGCTGGCGGCGACCGACAGCCCAGGCCGCACCGGCGTGATTCGGCTGGTGGTCGCCAACGCCGCGCTGGCCCGTGACGCGCTGGCGCGCGCGGGCTACTCGTTCGAGGCCGAGGAGGTGCTGTTCGTCGAACTTCGGAACCGTCCGGGTGCGCTGGCAAAGGCCGCCGAGAAACTCCAGCGGGCGGGCATCGACGTCAAGTATGCGTACGCGACGGTGTACCGGCGCGCGCAGAAGACGGCGGCGGTCATCGCCGTCGGATCGAGCGACCTGGATCGGGCCAGCCGGCTGTTCGCCGGACATTAGCGAAGCTCCGCCTGAGACGAAACTCGTTTCGTCCCCATGCGGTCAGCGTCTGCGCTGGTGGAAGCCTCAAACCGCCCAGAACCCAGACGAGCCTCCGCTTCGCTCGCGTCCAGATCTCGTCTTGCCCCGCCTCCGGCGGGGCGGCCATCTTCTATGGCCGGTCGAAAAACTTGCTTCATTCGTTTAGGCCTCAGGCCATAGAAGATGTCTAGCGCGGCCTATCCGCTCTTCGTCGAGTTGCGTCTTGTTCAGGCTCGCCCGAGTGGGCCCAGGGCCCATGCCCGCAAAGCTTCAGGTGGTCGGAGAATCATGGGGACGGGCGAATGGCGCATGGAGCGCTCGTGGATTGACATTGTCCTAATGTACTAGTACATTATGGGCCATGTCGCTGTTCACGCTCGATTCGCGCGACCGGACGCCCATCTACGCGCAGCTCGAGCAGGGGATCCGCGCCGCGATCGCGACCGGGCGCCTCAGCACCGGCGCGCAGCTGCCCACCGTGCGGCAGTTGGCCGTCGAGCTCCGCATCAACGCCAACACGGTGGCCCGCGTCTACAGCGAGCTGGAGCGCGCCGGAGTGCTCGAGACCAGGCGGGGCGTCGGCTCGTTCGTCAGTGGCACGCCGTCACAGGCGCAGCCTCGTCGGGAGCGGGACCGACGACTGAACGTGTTGGTGACCCGGGTGCTGGCGGACGCGGCCGCCGCCGGTTTCAGCGTCCAAGAACTGCTCAACGCGCTCGATCGCCGAGCCAAGGGGGACTAGATGTCACATATGGCCGTCCGTCTGAACGTCCTGTCCATCGGTATCGCCGTCGCGGGCGCCGTTGCCGGGTATCTGGTCTGGCTTGGGCTCGGGATGGTGGCGCCGGCAGGAGGCGTGGTGCTTCTTGGGTTCCTCGTGGCCCTGTCCCCGCGCGTGGCGAACCAGTGGGAACGAGCGGTGGTTCTCCGCCTGGGGCGGTTCGTTGGATTGCGAGGGCCGGGATTGTTCTGGGTGGTCCCGTTCATCGATACGGTCTCGACGTGGATCGACCAGCGCACGGTCACGACGAGCTTTGCGGCCGAACAGACCCTCACCAGCGACACGGTACCGGTGAACGTGGATGCCGTCCTGTTCTGGATGGTGCACGACGTCGAGAAGGCGGCCCTCGAGGTTCAGGAATACGGCCAGGCGGTGAGTTGGGCCGCCCAGACCGCGCTTCGCGACATCATCGGGCGCACGACCCTCACGGAGCTCCTGCGTGGTCGCGAGCAGATTGAGGGCGAACTCCAGCGACTCATCGACGAACGGTCCAGCCCCTGGGGGGTGACGGTCTCATCCGTCGAGATGCGCGATGTCGTGATTCCCGGCGCCCTGCAGGATGCGATGTCGCGCGAGGCGCAAGCCGCCCGCGAGAAACAGGCCCGGATCATCCTGGGTCAGGCCGAGATGGAGATCGCCCAGTCGTTTCACGACGCGGCGAAGGTGTATCAAGACAACCCGACCGCCTTACACTTGCGCGCGATGAACATGCTCTACGAGGGACTCAAGGAGAAGGGCGCCTTGATGCTCGTGCCAAGCAGCGCCGTCGAGTCGATGGGCATGGGCGGCCTGCTGGGCGCAGCGGCACTGCGCCAACAGTCGCTCGCGGCCGGTGATCGCTCCGTGCTGCCCACTAGGGGCGACCAGCCGTGATCGGCACCAAAGCCTGTGCTCTCCTTGCGAGCCTCGTCTCCGTCGCCCTGCTCGGGGCCCAGGTGATGGCGTCGCAGGGCGACCGGCGGTCGCCGCAGCCACAAGAGGCGGTCGGTGCCATCATCGACGCATTCGCCACGCATGACCTCGTCGCGCTCAGTGACGCGCACGGTGACAGCCAGGCGCAGGACTTCTTGCGGCGCCTGGTCCAGGCCCCTGGATTCGCGGACGCGGTCGATGACCTCGTGGTCGAGTTCGGCAACGCCCGCTATCAAGGGGTGGTCGATCGATACGCGCGCGGCGACAACGTGCCTCTGCGAGCGGTGCAAGCCGCGTGGCAAAACGTGGTCACGCCGAATCAGGTCTGGGCCGACGAAGCGTTCTTCGAGACCGTGCGTGGTCTCAACGCCAGGCGCCCACCGGACCGGCGGTTGCGGGTCCTCCTCGGGGATCCCCCGATTGACTGGGCGACCGTGCGTACCAGAGAGGAATTCGTTCCATGGCTGGCGATGCGAGACAGCTTTCCGGCGGCGATGATCCAAGTCGAGGTCCTGGCCAAGCGGCGGAAGGCGCTCGTGGTGTACGGCCACCTCCATTTCCAGCGACGTCAGATTCAATCGAACTTCGAGATGTCTGACTGGCGGATGCAGACGATCGTCAGCCTGATCGAGCGCTCGACGCCGCAGCGAGTCTTCACAATCTGGAGGATCCGCGACGAGTTGGCGAGCCTCGTGCCCGACTCGTCGTCGTTCAGCGGACCGACCCTGATGACGACCCGCGGGACGAGCCTTGGGGCGGCCGACGTCACGCGGCTGTCTCCGGCGTGGACCAAGCAGCGAAGAATGGCGGTGCACGACGGCAACGTCGTGCCGATCCCAGAAGATCGCTGGCAGGCGCTCTCGATCGAGGAGCAGCTCGATGCCGTCCTTCACCCGGGGCCTGGCGCCGACCGCGCGGCGCCCGTGCCGGCGCGGGCGTGCGCCGAGCCCGGATTCCTCGAGGAGCGCCTGCGGCGAATCCGCGTCGCGGGCATTCCGCCGGTCGAGGCTGAGCGCGTGAAGGCGATCTGCGGCTCGAGCGGCCGGTAACGACCTCGCTTGACGCCTCCACTCGGGCCCGGCCGATGACGTGCTTTCGGGTGGCCGTTGTGGTGGCAGCCATGGCTCAGGCTCCGCGCCGCAGCGCCGCCCACACCATGTGAGGCGATGCACCGTTGACCCGCACCATGCGGACCCACAGCAGCGTCATGTGCTCGAGATGCAGCGCCTGGTCGAGTCCGCCAAGATGGGTTCGGCACGTGTTTCGGACACGACCCAGCCAAGAAACACCGGGACATTCGATCCGCTGCTTGACCGCGGGGAGGCCGCGCGTCGATGGCGGGGACACCGGCGCCGGGCCGTGAAACGCGGGGCCAGGATTCGCGCGCACCCAGCGCCGTTCCGCGTCACGTCGGGCGGCGCGAACGGCAGCCGGCTCGCCGCGGAGGCGGTGCTCGAGCGCAAGACCGATTTCGTCGAGCTCGAGGTAGGCGGGCCCGTCCGGCGGCGTCCAGGCCGGCACGCGCGAGGGCGATGGCGGATTGACGCGCCCGCTCCGTATCTTCCACCTTCGGACGATCCGCGTGGCGCAGCAACCCGAGCACCGCGGCTGCATGCTCGCCCACGGTGGGCGCGCCCGGGTCGAAGTCGATCGAACGTAGTCCCCAAGTGTCGAACCACGCGCAGAGGCGCTCGCCCGCCTGGCCGTGACGCACAGCGTCGAGCCCTTGCGCCACCGCAGCCGGGCCCGCAAGCGCCGCGATCTCATCGAATGGGTTGAAAGCGCGGCAGGTAAAGGCCTGGGCTTGGCTCAAACAACACCGTGAGCCGCCCGGTGTTGTTGGACACGTCCTTTCAACGCGGACATCGTCGGAGCGGACCGCGTGGCGTTCGAGCGACTGGGCGCGCGCTACCTGCGGTTCCGGTAAACAGGGTGAAGTCTCATTTGACTTTCAAATAGAGTACCGATAGTCTCCATTGGCGTGGCCAATAGAGACAGTAAGACCGATGTGCTGCACGGCACGCTGGACCTCATGGTGCTGCAGACCGTCGAGGGGCTCGGGCCGTCCCACGGTTACGCGATCGCCTCCCGGCTCGAGCAGGTGTCGGACGGCGCCCTGCAGTTGAACATGGGCACGCTCTATCCCGCCCTGATGCGCCTCGAGCAACGTGGTTGCCTCAGAGGCGTATGGGGCACGACGGATTCGAATCGGCGGGCGCGCTTCTACTCCCTGACGGCAGCTGGTCGTCGCCAACTCTCCGCCGAGCGTGTTGAGTGGGAGCGGATGACGGCGATCATGCGGAGCGTGCTCCACAACGAGGGGTAGCCATGGGAGTGAGCATCTGGCAGCGAGCGCGTGAGTGGATTCTGCGACTGGCGGGCTCGGTGCGTCCCGGTCGGACGGACGCAGACCTCGCCGCGGAGCTCCAATCCCATCTCGACCTCGCCGCCGACGCCGCTCGAGCGTCGGCGGCGCCGCCGGGGGCGGACGCAGCCCGGGGGGGCCCGCGGGGCCGGGCGGGGGGTGTGATGCAAGCCCAGGAATCGCTGC
>JBQTIE010000314.1:0-8210 GCA_052389315.1 Acidobacteriota bacterium | reverse complement strand
TCGACGTCGAGCGACTGCAGATCGCGATTCGCGCGCGCGTACTCGGTGCGATTCAGCGGCTGAAACGTTCGACGGCCCGGCGTCGCTTCAGGCGTCGCTTCCGCGTCGAGCCGCGACTCCAGCGCCTCGGCGAGCGCGGCCAACTGATCCTCGGACGGACGCCGTGCGCCGGCCGGCGGCATCTGCCCAGCCCGGAGTTTGCGGATCATCCGCTCGCTGTCCTCGCGATGGGCAGCGGCTTTGCTCACCTCGAAGCCGGTCAGCGAGAGGTTGCCGTTCTGGGCGCGCTCGTTGTGACATCCCGCACAGGTCTTGTCGATGATGGCCTGCGCGTCGACCGCGCGGGCGTGCGCCGGAACGGGACGCGGAGGATTCTGCTCCGTCGCCGCCAGAACGGAGGCGGACAGCACAGCTCCGCCGAATAGGGTCGCCAGGCGCCTGACCACGTCCGAACATGGTCGCCCGTTCCGGCAGCGATATCAATAGGGTGCCGCCCCTGTAGTCAAGGTTCGAAAACAGCAAGACCGACAGTTCAAAACCCGCCCAAAACGGGCCTCGCAGGAATTGTCGGTCTAAGCTCGAGAGGCGATTCTCAGGGCGCCAGTTCTCACCGTGCCCACGCGTAGGCTTCGACGCGCGGCTCGGCGCCGGCGCTGAGCACCCCGGTCCTGGGATCGACGACGATAGCTGCGTTGGAACCTAGCGACCACGGTCCCGCCGTCTGCAGCTTGTGCCCCTTCGCCTGCAGCGCCTTCTGAATGGCCTCGGGAATCCGCGACTCGACTGAGAGATTGCCGGGATCGCTCATCCGGTGTGGAAACACCGAGGACGCGAAGCTGCGTGACGACCACCGCGGGGCTTCGATCGCCTGCTGCACGTTCATCCCGAAGTCGACGAGATTCAGCAGCGTCTGCACGGTTCGTTGGATTTGATCGTCGCCGCCGGGGCTGCCGGTGATCATCCACGGCTGACCGTCTTTCAACACGAGCGTGCTCTGCAACGTGCTGCGCGGCCGCTTGCCCGGCTCGAGCGATCGTGGCTCGCCCGGCGTGAGCGAGTAATAGTCGCCGCGGCAATTGAAGATGAACCCGAGGTCGGCCATCACGACGCCGGTGCCGAAGCCGCTGTGCAGGCTCGGCTCGAAGCTCACCATGTTCCGATCCTTGTCGACGACGGCGATGTAGCTGGTGTCCTCTGCCGAGTAGTCCGCCCCGCCGAGGCTCGCGCCCACCACGCGCGCGGCCCGCTCCGTGGCCTTCATGAACCGCTCGGGGTTGCCGGGACGGATCTCCAGCGAGGCCTGGCTCGGGTCGATGAGCTTCCTCCGCTCTGACGCGTAGGCCTTCGACAGGAGACCCTCGAAGGGGATGCGCACGAAGTCGGTATCGCCGAGCTGCTCGCGATCGGCAAACGCGAGCTTGAGCGCCTCGACGCTTGCATGGATGTAGTCGGCGCTGTTGTGGCCCATCGCCTTCAGGTCGTAGCCCTCGAGCATGTTCAGCATGAAGAGCTCGGCGGGCCCTTGAGACGAGGAGGTGTTCTTGTAGACCTCGTAGCCGCGGTAGTTCGCCGACACCGGCGTCTCGACCTTCGCCGTATAGCCGGCAAAGTCCTCGTACCGGTACAGGCCCCCGTTCTTCTCCGAGAACTCCGCCATGGTCTTCGCGATGTCCCCTTTGTAGAAACGGTCGCGTGCGGCGCGCAGCGCTTCGCGCCGGCCCTTGCCGGCGGCCGCCTGCTCGGCTTCGACCAGCTTGCGCAGCATCCGCGCCGAATCCGGGTTGCGGAACAGCTCGCCGGGCTGCGGCGCCCTGCCGCCGGGGAAGTACACCTTCATCGTGGTCGGGTACTGCCGGATCTTCTTCGAGCCGGCAATGGCGCGGGACAGGCCCTCACCGATGGGAAACCCGTTCTCCGCGACGTCGATCGCACGCTCGAGCACCTGCGCGAACGTCATGGTCCCCCAGCGGTCGAGCATGATGTACCAGGCGTCGATCACGCCGGGGAGCGAGGCCGAGAGCAGGCCGTCGCTGTTGGGGATGCGGCCGCCGTTGTTCCTGGTGTACCAGTCGATCGTCGCGAGCCGGGGGGCGGTCCCCTCGGCGTTGATCGAGTGGACCTTCTTCTCGCGGGCGTCGTAGACGAGCACCACCGCATCGGCGCCCAAACCATTCGACTCCGGATTCACGAGCGCCAGCACGGCCTGCCCCGCCACGGCAGCGTCGAAGGCGTTGCCGCCGGCTTCGAGCACGCGGACCGCCGCCGCCGTCGCCTGCTGCTTCATGGACGACACGGCATACTCGGTCCCGCGGATGACCGGCCGCATCGTGCGGCTTGGGGTCGTCGAGCCGTCGGATTGCTCCTGGGCTGGCGTCCGGTCCGACAGGCAGAGACCGATCAACAACGCACCGAAAAGACAGGACTGGAATCGGCGCATGGCATACCTCGTGGAAAGGCGGGCGTACGATGCCGGAATCGAGCTCATCCTGCGCCCCGCGGAGGCCCGATGTCAACCGACGTTTCAGTGATGCAGGACGGATTCAGCCTTGACGGCCCGCCACGTCCTTGGTGCGCCGTGAGGCGTCCGCCGGCGTGTCGTGGGCCCCGCCGCTAGAGCGCCGAATCGCCGTCCATCCACGATGGCTCTCCAGGCGTATACTTCCGCCGCAGGAGGATCACCAACATGCGGACGCGAGTCGTGGTCGGCGTGTTGCTCATCGCGCTCTCGGCCGGTTACGTCACGGCGCGACAGGCCGGCGCGCCGCAGGACCAGCCCGGCCTCAAGTGGTCCGACGATCAGATCAAGCGGACCGCCCACCATGTGCGCGCGGGCCGGACGCTGACGCCGAAGAGCTGGCCGAACGGCGCACGCGTGGCGGTCTGCCTGTCGGTGGATCCCGACAACTTCTCCATCGCCCTCAACGCCGGCAACACCAACCCCGGCACGATTTCGGCCGGCGAGTACGGCGCCCTCGACGGCATGCCGCGCATGCTGAGACTCTTCGACAAGCACGCCATTCCCGTATCGTTCTACATCCCGGCGGTCGCCGCGATGTTGCACCCGGAGATGATCCAGGAGATCACCAAGCGCAAGCACCACGAGGTCGCCATTCACGGCTGGATTCACGAGAACCCGATGACGCTGAACGACCCCGTCGAGGAGTGGCGGCTGATCTCGCAGGCGCTGGACCTGTTGGAGCGTCAGTGGGGCCGTCGTCCCGTCGGCAACCGCAATCCTTCCTGGACCATGAGCACGCACACGGTCGGGCTGCTGCAGAAGGCCGGCCTGCTCTACGACAGCAGCCTCCAGGCGATGGACGAGCCGCACGAGATCCTGCTCGACGGCCAGCCGACCGGCCTCATCGAGCTGCCGGTGAACTGGATTATCGACGACTCGCCGATGTACGGCGCCAGCGGTGATTTTCCGTCGCCCCGGATGATTACGCAGACCTTCAAGGACGATTTCGATGTCGCCTACAAGGAGGGCTCGCTCTTCATGCTGACGATGCACCCGCACATCACGGGGCAGCGGTCGCGCATCGGCCACCTCGAGGCGCTGATCCTCTACATGAAATCGAAGCCCGGCGTCTGGTTCGCGACAGCGGAGGAGATTGCCAAGCACCTCAAGCAGGAGTTCGGCCTGTCGGGCCCGACGGCCCGGCCGTGACACAGGAGGACGCCATGCCGCATCGAACGCACCGTGCCGCGGCGATCCTCGGGGTCGCGCTCGCCCTCGCAGCGGCCGGAACCATGGTGGCTCTCGGGGCGCAGCAGGCGCGTCCGGACACTCAGCCGGGACGGCTGTGGAGCGAAGCCCAGTTGCGCGAGGCCTCAGGTCATGTGCGCGCCGGTCGCTCGCTCACCCCCAAGGCCTGGCCGGCCGGGGCGCGCGTCGCAGTCTCGCTGACCTTCAACGTCGGCAACGCGGCCAACCAGCTCGCGCGGGGCGACACCGCGGTGGTTGCGATGACGGGCGGCGAGTTCGGCGCGGCGCAGGGGCTGCCGCGGGTGCTCGACCTGCTCGACCGCCACGACGTTCCCGCCACGTTCTTCGTCGCGGGCGTCGCCGATCTGGTCGATCCCCAGATGGTGCCGGAGATCGTCAAGCGCAAGCGCCACGAGATCGGGCTTCTCGGCTGGAGCGACGAGAACGTCGCGGCCATCGACAATGCGGTCGAGGAATCGCGCTTGATCACCCGCGCGATCGAGCGGCTGACCGCGTCGGGCGGACGCAAGCCGATCGGTGCACGCGGCCCCTCGGGCACCGTGAGCCGGCACACGCTGGGGCTGCTCAAACAGCACGGCATCCTGTACGACAGCTCGCTCCAGGCACGCGACGAGCCCTACGAGGTGCTGCTCGCGGGTCAACCCAGCGGTGTGGTGGAGCTGCCGAACAACGTGTACCGCAACGACATGCGGTTCCTGACCTCGGGCCGCACGGGCCCCGGCCTGCTGCCGTCGCCCGAGCTCATCTTCGAGACCTTCCGCGACGACTTCGACGTCGCCTACCGTGAAGGCACGCTGTTCGTCCTCACGCTGCACCCCCACGTCGTCGGCATGCGCTCGCGGATCATCTACCTCGATCGGCTCGTGGAGTACATGAGGAGCAAACCGGGCGTCTGGTTTGCCACGAGCGAGCAGATTGCCCGCTATGTCAAGCAACAGGCGGGTCTGACCAATTGATGGACTCCCGATCACGGGTGCCGTGTCAGCACCGCACCCGCATCGCTCACCGTGAGCGGGGTGTAGTCGCACGAACTCGACCGCCTGGTCAGGGTGCAGGAGAATCCCGTCGGGCCGGCCCGCCCATGTGAACCCGGTAGGAGCGAGGCTCGACCCGTTCGCGACTCTTCAGCACGAAGACACGACGGGCGGGCCGAGGCAAGTTGCCGTGAGTTGGAGCGAGGAATAGAATCCGACCGACACAATGCGTCCCATGCTCTTCGTCGTCGGTCTCGCTGTCTTGGGAGCGTCCGCCGTGGCCGTGGGCCCTGGCTCGCAGTCCAGCGCCTGGCGCGATCCCTCGGCGCACCAGGTGCGGTGGGTCACCGTCGACTCGTCGGTTCAACTGGAAGTCCTGGACTGGGGTGGTTCAGGCCCACCCGTGGTCTTGCTCGGATGCTATCTGAGCTCGCACATGTACGACGAGTTCGCTCCGAAACTCACGAACCAGTTCCATGTCTACGGCCTGACCCGACGAGGAATCGGTGCGTCCGACAAGCCCGCGACCGGATACTCCGTGCAGCGGTCGGCAGACGATGTGCTCGAGGTGCTCAACTCCCTGAACGTTCGGAGATCTCTCGTGGTTGGCCATTCGTGCGCGGGCCAGATCCTGACGATGTTCGGTGCCCGACATTCCGATCGGCTGCACGGCCTCGTCTATCTTGACGGAGCCGGCGACCCGACGTTGACTGCGGCAGACGTCGGGGCACCGATGCCAGATCCCGCAATACTGCCGCGCTCGATCAAGCCCGCATCGGCGCCCGACTACACGTCGTTCGAGGCGCTCCGGCGCTCCCAGCAACGCGACAGAGGCTGGGCCTTTCCCGACGCGGAGTTGCGACAGCAGTTCGTCGCGAATCCCGACGGCTCGGTGGGTCAGTCGCAGTTGTCTCCCGTGATTCGCCGGGCGATCACGGTGGACGCGCGGGTGAAGCCCGATTATTCAGGCATTCGAGTACCTGTGCTGGCCATCTACCAGAGGGACCGGCCGTTCGAGGAGTTGGCCGCTGGTTTTCTGATCACGACCGAGCAGGAGCGTGCCGCCCTGCTGCAGCAGTATGTCGCCACGCGCGCCCTGTACGTCAGGTGGCAGCGGGATCTCCTCGCCGGCGTCCCCACGGCTCGAATCGTCGAACTACCCGGCGCCAGTCTCTTCATGTTCCTGTCGAATGAGGCAGACGTGCTTCGGGAGCTCCGGGCGTTCGCAGCCGCCCTGACCGGCCGGTAGAGAACCACCTTCGGGTGACATCACTCGGTGCCGCCCAATGGCAGGTGGAGCAGGTCGGGCGCGAAGGGTGAGTCTCGCTCGGCTCGGTCCAGGAACACCGGCGCATCTTCAACGCGCTCAAGACGGGGCGGCTCGAGGAGGCGCGCCGGGCGCTCGAGGCTCATTTGCGCACCGGTAGCCGCCGCACCCCCACGCTGCTCGATCAGCGCGGCAGGGCGGCCGCCGGCGCGGCTGCGGCCATCGAGCTCGGCGATCACGACGCGCGCTAGCGCCACCGGCACCCTCGCGCGACGGGAAGAACTCGCGACGCGGTGCTCGCGTGCGCGCGGCTGTGACGACCGATGGTCACCGTCGCCGGACCCGCGACCTTATCGCAACGACCGCGGCACGGGCACCAGGCGCACAATCGGCGTCGGCGCGCCATCGACGCCTCGCGCATCGCCGTCAATGGCCACGTAGATCAACCCGTCCGGCCCCTGGCGCACGTCGCGGAGGCGGCCGCGTCCTCGAAGCAGCGTCTCTTCGTCCACCACGCGCCGGCCGTCGAGCCTGAGCCGCACCAGCCGCTGTCCCGCGAGGCTCGCCACCAGCATGTCGCCCTTCCACCCCGGACAGCGATCGCCAGTGTAGAAGAGCATGCCCGAAACCCCAATCGACGGGACCCACACATGCCGCGGTGGCTCCATCCCGTCCTTGAGGGTGCCCGCGTGGATGGCCATTCCCGTCGTGTAATGGACGCCGAAGCCGACGACCGGCCACCCGTAGTTCAGGCCCCGGCCGATCAGGTTGAGTTCGTCCCCCCCTTGCGGCCCGTGCTCGTTGAGCCATACATCGCCGGTCTCGGGATGCACTGCCAGGCCCTGGGCGTTGCGGTGGCCGTAAGTCCAGATCTCAGGACGCGACCCGGCACGCGTCACAAACGGGTTGTCGTCCGGCACGCGTCCATCGTCGTGGAGCCTCACGGTCGTGCCGTTGTGACTCGCCAGCTGCTGGGCGGGATGCGCCGCCAGATCGCCCGTCGCCGGCCACTGTCGATCGCCAACGGTGATGAAAAGATAGCCCTGCCGATCGAAGGCCAGCCGTCCGCCCCACTGCGAGCTGCGGTTGCTCCCGCTGCCCGGCGCGTCTGCGTGGAAGATCTCCTCGACCGCCGAGAGGCGATCCTGCTCGAAGCGCCCCCGCGCCACCGCGAGGTTGCCGAGACCGTTCGCGCCGGGCTTGACGTAGCTCACATAGAGCAGGCGGTTGGCACCAAAGTCGGGGTGGAGCGCGACGTCGCGCAAGCCCGCCTGTTCACGCCCGTCCTGCGACATGGCCCCACGGCCCAAGGCCAGGATGTCTGGCAGCCCGGCCACCGGCTCCGGCAGGAGCACGCCCCCGCGGACGATGCGCAGGCGGCCCGGACGTTCGGTGACCAGCAGGTCGCCTGCCGGCGTGAACGCCATCGCGAAGGGATGGACGAGGCCGTTGGCGACCGTCTCGACTCTGAAATCGTGGTGCGCGGTCTGAACGAGCGTACCGGCCGAGTGCTGCGAACTCGCCTCGGGCTGTGTTCCAACGGTGAGCGCGAGTGCCGCGAGCGGAACGAGGACAACGCGCCTGAAGGGAGTAGCCGGAATCATCGTCTGTCGCTGCCTCGTCGCACCGCACGGCGATTATGAGGCGGCATCGCCGGAGGATTCAAGATGTTGCGCCGCGCGGCATGGTGGTCGACCCGTCGTCAGGGGCTCTCGGCTCGAAGGTCACGACGATGCATCAGGAGACGGGGTCCTCTCGTGACGGCCCGCCGCCGGTTGGGGACCCCTGCCCAGAAAGTCATGGGTTTCCCGCTCTCACACCTGCGCGCCTCGGCCCGATAATCAGGAGAACGTGAAAGGACCAGGGACATGTCACGGCGAGTCCTCGCGCTAAGTTGTGCAATCGCCTGCAGTGTCGTCATCTCTGCCCAGGCGACGGCGACCCGCCCCACCGACCTCACGACGCTGACCGCGGAGTCGTTTGCCATCGCACACGGTCGTGTCGTGGACGTCCGGGCGCGGGCGAGCGGTGACGGCGTCCGCATCGAGACGCTGGTCACCTTCGACGTGGGCACCTATCTCAAAGGTGACCTTGGCGAGACGGTGACTTTCGTGGTCCCCGGCGGCACCCTCGGACGGTACCGGAGCCTCGTCGTCGGCGCTCCGGAGTTCGCGGTCGGGCAGGAGGTCGTGCTGTTTCTCGGCGCTCGGCCACCCGCCTTTCCCTACGTCGTCCGGCTCGG
>JBQTIE010000313.1:0-10223 GCA_052389315.1 Acidobacteriota bacterium | reverse complement strand
GCCGCGGCGTGCCGGCCAAATCGAACGGCCGCCCGCAGCGTGTCGCCACCTGCCCTCCGCGAGTAGAATACCCCCGGCCCCGTCGCCCGCCGACGCGCGGCCGGGCCGAGCGCCCATGACCGACGTTCAGCGGCGCTTGAGCGCCGTGCTGGCCCGTCGCTACCGCATCGAGCGCGAGCTCGGTGCCGGCGGCATGGCCACCGTCTACCTCGCCGACGATCTCAAGCACCAGCGCAAGGTCGCCCTCAAGGTTCTCCGCCCCGAGCTGGCGGCGCTCGTGGGCGCCGAACGGTTCTTCACCGAGATCAGGGTCACCGCGAACCTCCAGCACCCCAACATCCTGCCGTTGTACGACTCCGGCGAGGCCGACTCGCTGCTCTACTACGTGATGCCCTTCGTCGAGGGCGAGTCGCTCCGACAGCGGTTGAGGCGCGAGCGGCAGCTCACCGTCGAAGACACGCTGGCCATTGCGGGCGCGGTGGCGGCGGCACTTGAATACGCTCACGAGCAGGGCATCATCCATCGCGACATCAAGCCCGAGAACATCCTGCTCGCACGCGGGCGACCCATGGTCGCCGATTTCGGCATCGCCCTCGCCATGTCGGACGCCGGTGCGACGCGCATGACGCACACGGGGCTGAGCGTTGGCACGCCGCATTATATGAGCCCGGAGCAGGCGGCCGGCGATCGCCAGTTGGACGCGCGGAGCGACGTGTACTCGCTCGGCGCGACCGTCTACGAGATGCTGGTCGGTGAGCCGCCGCACGCGGCGGCGACCGCGCAGGCGATCGTGGCGAAGATCCTCTCGGACACGCCGGCCCCGATCTCCCGGTCGCGCCAGTTCGTGCCGCCGCACGTGGAGGCCGCCGTCCAGAAGGCGCTCGCCAAGAGCCCGGCGGATCGCTTCTCGAGCGCCGGGCGTTTTGCCGAGGCGTTGTCCAACCCGGCGTTCCGGCTGCCCGACTCGCCCGCGGCCGCGCGCAACGCCCTTGCGGCCAGCCGGCGCATCGCACTGTTGACCCTGGGTCTCGTGGTGGCCGCCGGGCTCGCGCTCTGGGGCTGGCTCCGTCCCGCGGGCGCACCGGCCCCAGGCGGCCCGCCAGCCCCGAGCCTGCACGCGTCCATCGTGCTGCCCATGTCGGCGCAACTCTCGGACCGCTTTACGGGGGCCAATCTCGCGATATCGGCCGATGGCGCGCGCCTGGTGTACGCGGGTGTCCAGGGCAACCAGTCGCAGCTCTACCTGCGCTCCCTCGACCGGGTGGAGGTCGAACCCGTCGCGGGCACCTCGGGCGCGCAGAGTCCATTCTTCTCGCCAGACGGGGACTGGATAGGGTTCTTCGCGGACGGCAAGCTGAAGAGAGTCCCCGTGGCGGGAGGACCGGCGCTGACGGTGTGCGATGCCAGCTTCGGCCTCGGGGGCGTGTGGGGCGACGATGGCGCGATCGTCTTCAGCGGCGGGCTCATGAGCGGCCTGTCGCGCGTTGCCGTCGAGGGAGGCACCGCTGAACCGTTCACCACATTGAATGCCGGCGAGGGCTCGCATCGATGGCCGGCGCTCGTCCCCGGAAGCCGCGATGTGCTGTTCGCGGTCGGGTCGGGGATCAACTGGAACGAGGCGCGCATCGCCGTCCAGTCGCTCGATGAAAGGCAGCACCTCGTCCTCTCGGATTTCGGGACCAGTCCCCGATACTCGCCGACGGGACACCTGCTTTTCGCTCGGACGGGATCGCTGCTCGCCGTGCCGTACGATCGGGCACGCCGCGCGACGACAGGGCCGCCGATCCCGCTCTCCAGGGAGCTGAGCATGACTACACTGGGCGGCAACGCACACTATGCGTTGTCGGCGAACGGCACGCTCGTCTACATCCCAGGCGCGGTCCAGGAGGCGCGCGGGTCTCTCGTCTGGGTGGACTGGGCGGGGGTCGCCACGCCGTTGCCCACGCCGGTGCGAGGTTTCGAGATCCCGCGGATCTCGCCGGACGGAACGCGGATTGCGCTCACGATTCGCGAAGGCGATTCGGACGTCTGGATCGTCGAGACGGCGCGCGGTGCCTTGACGCGGATGACTCACGAGGCTGGCGAGGATCATTCCGTCGCGTGGTCCCCCGACGGGCAGCGTATCGCCTACAGCTCAACACGGGCGGGACAATCGCTCATGATGGTCATGAGGGCGGACGGAAGCGGCAGCGCCGAACAGCTCCTGGTCAGCGAGGAGCACGCCCACCTCGGAGGATGGACGCCTGATGGCGACACCCTCCTCCTCGACGGCGCGACGCCATCGTCCCGGCACGATCTCTATGCGGTCACCATTGGCGAAAGCGGCTCGAGGCGTCCGTACCGGGTGACGCCGTTCAACGAGCAGAACGCTCGCCCATCGCCCGACGGCCGGTGGACCGTCTACAGCTCCGACGAGTCGGGCCAGGATGAGATCTACGTCGAAGCGTTTCCGGGGCCCGGCGGCCGAACCCAGGTGTCGTCCGGCGGCGGGGGCGAGCCGGTGTGGGCGCGGAACGGCCGGGAGATCTTCTATCGCAGCGGCAACCGGATGATGGTGGTCGCCGTCGAACCGGGGCCCCCGTTCAAGACCGGCGTGCCACGCGTGCTGTTCGAGGGCGAGTTCGCGAGCGTGGTGTGGCGAGAAACTAATTATGATGTCAGCCCCGATGGCCGCCGCTTCCTGATGATCAAGGGAGACGCGCAGCCGCCGGCCAGCGAGCTCCGGCTCATCGTGAACTGGGTCGCAGAGATGCGCCGCGACAGCCAGTGAAATCTGGAGGGGCCGGGCCCCTTGGCTGATTGGTTCGCCATGATCCCGCCTCGCGCGGGCACGGCGGCCATGGGCCTTGTCGGGGCCGGATCGAAACGACGCGCGAGCGATGTTGAAGGGGTGAGGCCATGCGAAGACCGACAGTGCGGATGCAGATCTTCTGGTGCCTGGCGCTGGTGTCGCCGGCGCTCGCCGCGGCGGCGGTGGCCGCCGGCGGGCTGGCTGCCCGCGCTGTGGCCCCGACCGCGTCCGCCGCCCAGGCCCCTGACACCATCGCGAAGGTCGACGCGGTGTTCAGCCAGTGGTCATCGGCCACGCCCGGCTGTGCCATCGGCGTCTCCGTCGGCGGCACGCCCATCCTGCAGAAGGCTTACGGCATGGCCGACCTCGAGCACGCGGTCGAGAACACACCCGAGACGATCTTCGAGAGTGGCTCGGTGGCCAAACAGTTCACCGCCGCCGCGGTGCTCCTGCTCGCGCGAGACGGGAAACTCTCGCTGGACGATCCGGCGCGCAAGTTCATCCCGGAGCTGTGGGACTTCGGGCAGCCGCTGACCATCCGCCACATGCTGAACCACTCGAGCGGCCTCCGCGACTGGGGCAACGTGGCGTCGATCGCCGGGTGGCCGCGGACGTCCCGCGTGCACACGCACGCCCACGTGCTCGACATCGTGAGCCGCCAGCGCGCGCTGAACTTCACCCCCGGCGCCCGCTATTCGTACAGCAACACCGGCTACAACCTGGCCGCCATCATCGTCTCGCGCGTGAGCGGAATGTCGTTTGCCGACTTCACCCGCACTCGTATTTTCGAACCGCTCGGGATGACGCGCACGTCGTGGCGCGACGATCACACGCGAATCGTCAAGGACCGCGCCATCGCGTATTCAGGCGACCGCGGCCTCTTCCGCATCCTGATGCCGTTCGAAAACGTGCACGGCAATGGCGGCCTGCTCACGACGGTGGGCGATCTGTTGAAGTGGAACGAAAACTTCCACACGCTGAAGGTGGGCGACAGGAGCTTCGTCGAAGAGCAGCAGCGTCCGGGCCGATTCAACGACGGGCGTGCGCACGGCTACGCGCTGGGGTTGAGGGTGGGCACCCGCAACGGCGTCTTCGAGGTAGCGCACAGCGGTTCGACGGCCGGCTACCGCGCGCACCTGAACCGGTATCCCGAGGCGCGGGTGTCGGCGGCCGTACTCTGCAATGCGAGCGGCGCCAACGCCACGCGGTACGCCAACGACGTGGCTGACCTCTATCTGGCGGAGCGGCTGAAGCCAACCGACGTGGCGGCGACTCACGTGCTGACGCCGCCGGAGATCGATGCGGCTGCCGGCCTCTACCGCAGCACGCTGACGGGCGATCCCATGACGATCGTCCGCGCGGGTGAGGGGGTGCGGATCGAGCAGGGCCCGCCGCTCTTCGCCATGTCCGCGGCGCGCTTCGTGACCGAGTCGGGACTGACGCTGGAACTCGGCAAGGGCACCGCGCGAATCACCGATCGCTACGGCAGCGTGGAGCAGTTCGTGCGCGAAGCACCCTGGGCGCCGGGCGCGGCCGTCCTGCGGGAGCTGGCGGGAACCTATGCGAGCGGCGAGGCGGAGGTGGAGTATCGCGCCGAGCTCGATGGCGAGGCGCTGGTGCTCAAGCGGCGGCCCGATGCGACGATTCGCCTCACGCCGAGCTACAAGGACGCGTTCACCGGATCGCTCGGGACCGTGATCTTCCGGCGGGAATCCGGACGCGTGACGGGGTTCAGCGTGGTGCAGGATCGCGTGTGGGACCTGCGGTTCGCGCGGAGGTAGAATGCGGGCGGCCCGCGCCGGTGGGACGGACGGTACGACGGACACCCCTGGCAAGAGGTCGGGAGATCATGCACCTTAGATTCGGCCCGCTGACATTCGATCGCGAGACTCGACGGCTGCGGCGAGGGGAGCTGGAGGTGCATCTGTCGCCGAAGGCCTTCGATCTCCTCGCTCTGTTGATCGATCGTCGTCCGCAGGCGGTGTCCAAGGCCGAGATTCGCGCGCATATCTGGCCAGGGACGTTCGTGTCCGAGACGAATCTCCCCTCGCTCGTCGCCGAGATTCGCGATGCGCTCGGCGAGAGGGCGTCGGACGCACGGCTGGTCCGCACGGTACACAAGTTCGGGTACGCGTTTGAAGGCGACGCAGCGCCCGAGCGGGCGGAGGACAGCCCACCACGTGCCTGGCTGGTGGGAAGCGATGCGCGGCTGGCGCTGTATGCCGGCGAGAACATCCTGGGCCGCGAAGGCACCGGCGTCGTGATCTTGTCGTCCTCGACGGTTTCACGCCGGCACGCGCGCGTGATAGTTGGAGGTCATCGCACCACCCTTGAAGATCTGGGCAGCAAGAACGGCACGTTCTTGAACGACGAGCCCGTCACGTCTCCGGTGCTTCTTCACGAAGGCGATCGGGTGAGGCTTGGATCGCTGGTGCGGACATTCTCCACACGACGCTCGCGCTCGTCGGTCGAAACGGGAACGCAGACCTCGTCGGCGGAAACGCCCAGGGTGTGAGCGGCTGTCCAGCCTTATTTCCCGTTCTTCTGGCAGAGACACTTCACCAGCGACCGCTGCGCGCGTGTCATGAAGGGATCCTTGACGCGTCCGGTCTTGAACCCCCAACTCACGCCGAGCGAGAGCCCGCGATCGACCACGTGGCCATTTCGCTGTGCGACCGTGCGCGTCCATGAGCCGAAGACGTCCATGGTATCCGTGATCGACACGGCCGCGCCGGCGCCCACATTGAGCGAATTCAACCGATCGATCTGGTCGTGGTACGCCCACAGCGGGCCCAGCAACGCCCGAGTTCGGCCGCGCACGACATCGACGCCGCCGTGCGTCGCCTGGCCGGAGGCCATCGCGAGCACGCGCAGCCGCTGGTTGATGAAGTAGCCGATTTCGACATCCGCGATGCTTCGGGTACGGGAAATGTCCTGTACCGTCTCGAGAAACCCGTGCGCATACCGCGCCTGCACGAACAACCCGGGCAGCGGCCTATCGAGCGTCTTCGCGCCGGCCACGCCGATCTGGAACTCCCTCAGGTGGCGCCCGGGGGCGGCATGGGCAAAGTACCGATACTCGTGGCTGGGGATCACGGTGGCGGCAAATGGTGTCAGCACCACACCCCGCCTGGTCAGGTTGTATTTCACCTCGAAGCGGAAATCCTGAACCGTCGAATGGAATCGCCCGTCGTCCAGGGGATTCGGCGTCGGATCCGTCGCGCTCGTCTCATGCGGCAACGTGCCGACGTACCTCGAAGCGACCCACGGGATCCCGAAGCTGACCGCCACCCGGTCGGTGATGCCGTAGGTCACGTCGAGCAGCAGCGTTCTGGCGAAGATGTGCCCGGCATCGACTCGCTCTGTCGGGACCGCGTGATACTTGACGAACACATCCGAATAGAGAATCGCCACCGCGCCTTCGCCTTGTGGTGGCAGCCACGCCTGCGCGCGCACCGCAGGCACGTCGACGAACAAGCCGATTGACACGATCCCGCACGCCGTCAGGCGAACGAAGGCTGTGCGCATGGTGGCACCTCCGATGACCGTCAACTCTTCGACGCGCGCCGCGCGGTCACGCGATCCTTCATGGCGTCCTCGATCGTGTCGAGCCAGCGCACGGAGTTGTCCGTCACTTTCAACTTGCACATGAACTGCTGCTGGAGTTTCTTCAGCTCCGGCGTGTCGACCACGGGCCTCACGGGGACCGTTCTCGGGCGTGACACTGAGTTGGCGGCCATCGCATCAACCCTCGCCGCATCGCTCAGATCGACCAGGAGGATGTCGATGTTCGCGGAGCGAACGGCCTGTGCGAGAAGCGACTCGTCCTCGATGACCGACACCGCGTGTCCCGCCTGTCGCAGCAGGCTGTGGAGCCTGGCATCACGCAGCGGGGCTTTGGCACCGAGTCCGGGGCGTGCATAGACGAGAACATGTCCCGGATAGACGGACGCGTACGCCCGCTGGAACCGGGCGCCGCGGCCAACGAGCAGGAACTTGTCGCCGCACGCCTCGGCGACCACACTGGCCCCGACGAGCCCCGCAGCGATGAGCGACGCGACCATCAGCATTCGACGCATGCAAGCACCCTCCAGCGGCTTGAGGATAACGCCAGAGGCGCCAAACGATTCTTGGAAAATTCTTGGATTTTTGCTACTGGCTGGGGCGTGGAACGGACGCGGGAATGCTGCGGGAAAAAGGCCAGAATCGAGCCGTCCACGGACGCGGAAGCTGCAGACCCTCCAGGAGCCAGATATCGGACCTGACGCGGGCGATCGATGTCGCAAAGCCGCGATTCGCCACTCGCGTGAAACCGCGAATCGGCTGGTTCGCCTGCGGGATCGGCCCCAAGTCAGGGTTGATCACCCGTTGGCTCCCGGTGCGGATTTCAATCGACGCGAGCATGAGGCGGTGCAGGTCATCGGTGGGGCGCAGTCCGAAGAGTCGTGTCCCGTCGTCGCTCCACCCGAGGGTAATCCAGGCGTTGTCGCTGACGAGGCGCGTGTCGCTGCCGTCGGGAGTCACCAGGGCGAGGCCGTCGGCCGTCAGACAGGCGATCCAGCGGCCATCCGGCGACCACGCCGGCCGCGTGAACGCCAGCACACCGGGGTGCAGAACCGTCGGCGGGGTCTGACCACTCCCGACGCGCACTTTGGCAAGGGCCATGTGCTCGTCTGCCACGGGTGCGCCACCGCGGAAACCGCCGGGGATCGTGCCGCTACTCGTCACAAACGCGATCCAGTCGCCATCCGGAGACCACGCCGGGGCGTCCTGATACACGTCGGTCGTCAGTCGGATCGGCGAGCCGCCTGCGATCGTGGACAGCCAGATGCGCCATCCTGTGGGTGGCGACATGCGCTGGTAGGCCAGGCGTTGCCCGTCCGGCGAGAACGCGAGTGAGCCGTACGTCGCGGTCCGTTCGTCGAAGTTCGCGTCGGTGACGAGCGGCCGCTGTTCGTCGTTCTGATTGCGCAGCCAGATCTCCTGACGGCCGGTGCGATCGGTCACGAAGGCATGCTGTGTCCCGACCGGAGACCACGCCGGATCGAATTCATTTCGCGTGCTGCTGAGCAGTGTCTGTGCCGGCGAACCGTTCGCTGGAACAAGAATGAGATCGAAATCCGAGGCTTCGCTGGTGAATGCCACGGTCCAGCCATCGGGCGCCGCACTCGGGGAACCCTCGTTGCTGCTCGTGGCGGTCAACGGATACGCATGATCGGCCTCGACATCGGCGATCCACAAGTGTGAGCCGCTGGTGCGCCCGTCGTCGCGGACGAACACGATGTGGCGCGAGTCCGGCAGCCAACTGAACAGCGGTGGGACCACCACCCCGCTCACGGACGAAAGCACCCTCTTCGGCGCTCCGGGCGGCTGCATCATCCAGAACCCGTTGTTGAACTCACCCTGAGCGCGGCTGAAGGAGCGGTTCAACCACATGAGGAGCTTCGAACCATCCGGAGAGTACGCCAGATAGCCGTCAGACGAGGCGAACTCTTCGAGAGTGTCGGTCGCGAATTTCCGTGGCTCCGCCGTCGGCGGCGAGGCAAACCAGAGGGTTCGAGTCACCGCCCGTTCTGAATCGTCACGCAGCACTGCGAGAGCCTGCCCGTCAGGGCTGATCGCGCTTCGTATGGCCCCATACACGACGAGTTCGGGTTGCCCCCCGGCCGGACTGACCGACCACAACGATTCTTTGTCGCGCGCCAGCGAGTGGTAGTAGATGCGGCTGCCGTCCGGCGCCCAGATGGGGTTGCTGGAGTTGAATCGCGAACGAGTCACCTGAAAACGGGTCGGTGACGACAGGCTGCGCGTGAACACCTGGAGGACGTTGTCCACCTCGGCGAGGTAGGCGACGGTTTTGCCATCCGGCGAAAACGACGGTGAGCCCTGAAACCCGGCATCGTTGGCCAGCGGCATGAAGCGATAGCCGGACAGGTCCGTACCCGGTTCGCCACCCGCGACCAACAGGACGAGACCAATGGCCGCCACGATGCCGACCACGGCCGCGGTGCCCGCGAGAACGCGACGCGAAGCGTTCCTGGCGACGGGCGCGACGCCGGAAATGGACTCGGAGAGGCGATCGCGCATCGTGCGCAGGTCGGCGGCGAGATCGGCGGTGTGCGCGTAGCGATTGCGGGGATTCTTGGCCAGGAGCCGTTCGATCACCCATCGGAACGGCGCAGGCAGCGGCGGATTGGCGGCAGACAGAGGGGGCGCGTCGTCGCCGATGATCGCCGAGAGGGTTTGAACAGGGGTATCCCGCTTGAACGGATGCGACCCGGTCGCCATTTCGTACAGCACCACGCCGAGCGAGAACTGATCGGATCGAAAGGTCGCACGCGCGCCGCGCGCCTGTTCGGGGCTCATGTACGGCACGGTGCCCACGACCAGGCCCTCCGCCGTCTCGGTCATCGCGCTTGGCGTCGCTTCCTCGACGTCCTCGGCCATCGGTTTGGCCAATCCAAAGTCGAGGATCTTCACGCGTCCATCGCGCGTGACCATGACGTTCTCAGGCTTGAGGTCGCGGTGCACGATACCCGCGTCGTGCGCCGCGGCCAGCCCGTCGGCGATCTGGACCGCCACTTCGAGCAGCTGCACGAGCGGCGTGCGCCCCTGCGCCATTTCCTCGCGCAGAACGGTGCCGTCTATCAACTCCGACACGAGATAGGGCGTCGTGCCTTCGACGCCGACATCGTAGACGACCAGAATATTCGGGTGGTTGAGCGAGCTGGCCGTGATCGCCTCTTGCGTGAACCGGCGGTGGCGGTCGGGATTCGACACCGCGGATTCGGGGAGAATCTTGAGGGCGACCTCGCGCTGAAGACGATGATCCTTCGCGCGATACACTTCGCCCATCCCGCCCGCGCCGAGCGGGGCGACGATCTCATAAGGACCGAATCGCCCTTGCGCGTGCCCTTTCATGTGGACTGCGGAGACTGTTCAGCTCTTTGCCAGCCGACTGCCGGGACACGACGCTAACCGCGCTCGATTCTGAGGCACGCCGGCTGGGATGGCAAGAGAAAACACGGCCGGCCGCGTGACGGGGTTCAGCGTGGTGCAGGATCGCGTGTGGGACCTGCGGTTCGCGCGGAGGTAGAATGCAGGCGGCACGCAACGGGGGACGAGGCCAGATGATCCGGATGTGCGTGTTGGCGATCGCCGTCCTGCTGCCGCTCTCTCAGGGCGCGGAGGCCCGGCAGGCGCGCCGGATGTCCGCGCAAGCGCCAGGGATCCCTGCGCTGGGCTGGTTCTTCGACGCGGCCTCGCTGGATGACCAGGCGGCCGAGGCGGCGCTGGCGCTGCTGGCCAGCCAGTGGCGGGACGCGTACGCGTCCATGCTCGTGGATCTCGCGCGACTGACGGTCGCGCGCCAGGAGCAGCACGCGTCCGATATCAGCCACCTGGCACCGCGGGGAGGACCCGACGACGTCAT
>JBQTIE010000312.1:0-14243 GCA_052389315.1 Acidobacteriota bacterium | reverse complement strand
ATGGTGAAGCCAACTGGCTGGGTCGTGGACATGCGTCACTACATCGATGAAGAGACGGGTGACTTGCCGGACGTCATCCCGGAACGCATCGTGAGTTTGGCGATCTTTTTCGGTGCGATCGTCGCCTGGTCACCGACCACCTCCCGGACGGTGACGAATACACGAACGTGCCCTGCCGGCGCAGTCCTGGCCGTCGCCGATGTCGCGGCGACATCATCGCGGCACTCGACCGCACGTCGGGATACATCGAGTGGCAATGCCCGCTCTGCGGTGACCACGGCATGATCCACGGCTGGGAGGACACGCTGTGGAATCGCCACGGCGGTGCCCGCCCACGACCGACCGATCTCCCGTCGACCACGCGGCACTGACCAGCCCGCGCGGCGCGACTCACAACGAGGACAACCACGTCAGCAGCGCGGCATCGTCACACCACGCCGGCTTCCGCGCCGGCACACCTGCGGTAGCCGGCTCGCACAGTTTCATCGCCGCTTCCTTCATGCCGACCGTGATTTCGGCGTAGCGATTCGTCGTCTCGAGGCTGACGTGGCCCAGCCAGCCGCGAATGACATTGACCTCTACGCCGGCTTCAAGGAGATGGACGGCCGCGGTGTGTCGAAACACGTGTGGCGTGATCCGGCGCACGGGCAGCTTGGCCGTCGTGGGCGATTCCACATCGCTGGCGTGCCGTCGGACGAGTTTGTAGATCCCAAACCGCGTCAACGGCCGTCCGCTCGCGGCCGTGAACACGGGCGCGCTGGGGTCGGTCACGTGCCTGTCGTCCAGAAGCCGACGCAGCAGGCGCGTGGTTTCCTCCCAGAGGGGGCAGGTGCGCCACTTGTCTCCCTTTCCGCGAAGTCGCACATGGGGCGGGGCGGAGAGCGAGACGTGCTCGACGCGCAGATCCGCGATCTCCTGGACGCGCGCGCCGGTGTTATAGAGCGTCAACAAGAGCGCGCGGTCCCGGATCGCCTGCCGATACCCACGCCGCCGCGGGATGGCGCGACTGAAATCTGCCGAGACCACGCGTTGACGATGCAGGTACCGGAAGAAGACCCGGAGCGTCCCGCCACGCTGCTGGATCGCGGTTGGGCCGAGCGCCTTGCCCCGCAGGCCCGGCTCGCCCAGGAACTCAGTCAGGATCGCAGGAGTGACGTCGGTGACGGCGAGGCCGGCACGCCGCAGATAGGCCTCGAACACGCGCAGGTGATGGGCGTACAGCCGCCGAGTGTCGTGTCGGAGGCCTCGCTCATACTCCAAGTAGTCGAAGAAGCTGGGGGCGATGGCCGCAAACGGCGTCGTCTGCTTGATCCTGTGGCCGACGAACCCTGGAACGAGCAGCCGCAGCAGCTGCTCGACGGGTGACCGTGCTTGCGACAGGATCGTGCGCCGATCCTTTGCGGAGCGACACCACGCGCCGCGCTCCCGCAATTGCTGCTCGACGAATGCGTCTACGTACGCAGGCAGGTGATCCCAGGTGCGAGCGCCTTCGCGGTAGGCGAACGCATTGAAGCGCTCAAGCGTGGCGACACAGCTCCGGATGTGGCTTCGGGCATTGCGACGCTCCGTGAGCCAGGCGACGTTACTGCTCGATTTCGGGACCGAGCCACAACGCTCGAATCCGATCGACCGTTTGCGGGCGAACGAAACAGGACTCCAGCATGGACAATCTCCTCTCTGCCCGATGGGCGAAGGAGCGATCCTCTGCCGGGTCGTCTCGTTATGTGTCCTGCTTTTCCAGACTGCGCTCGAAGACCACCGGCTGGTGCCGGAGCCCGGCACATAACGAACTCCGGCACATAACGGCCTTATGTAGCGCGCCACATTAATGGCTCAGGACGATCGCCGCGGCGTTCGCGAGCAGCGCCGCCTTGAAGACCTCGCGCGGATGGACTAGGGCTGAAGTGCACCGGGTTTGTCGGAGAGCGATTAATGTGAGTGAATCCAGTCTTTTGAACGGTCGTAGAGAGTCGTGCAGAGGCGGCACGTAGCCGATGGGTTCGAGCAGGCGACGCGTGTTGAACCAGTCGACCCATCGGAGCGTGGCGAATTCGACGGCCTCCAGATGCCGCCACGGACCTTTCCGTTGAATCACCGCCCGCTCAAAATGAGCGAGCGCATCGGCGAGTCGACCCGTCAGTAGTCCGGTAGATCGTTCGGAACGAGCGGCCGGCGCGTGCGAAGACGGGTGAACGAACGGGAGCGAGTGAACAGCGCCGCCAACTCCTCCGGAGTCCAGAACGCGAACAGGTCCAGGCCCTGCGCCTGCAGCTGCTTCAACATCTCGACGTCCCACTCGAGGTCGAGCGGGCCGACGCGGTTGTCAGCGATGGCGAGCTGTTTGGCGCGGCGGTCTGGACTGAAGTCAGTGCGGCGGTGCCGGCGGAAACCAGGCCCAGCGAATTTCCGCGTTATCGGTGAGCGCCTGCCGACGCCGCACACCGCGAACCGCCTTTCAAGTTCGGCATGCTCCCGGGCTATCCGTCTGTGACGGACATACGTCTTTGACGTATACTCTACCGGAAGTGCGGACGTTCGTCGAAACCCGGCTATTCACGTCCCTCCTCCACCGATATCTCTCGGACGATGAGTACGCGGCGCTGCAGCAGGCCCTCGCGGACAATCCGGTCGCAGGAGACGTAATCCGCGGGTCGGGCGGCGTCCGGAAGCTCCGATGGGGAGTCTCTGGACGCGGGAAACGGGGTGGGATCCGAGTGATCTACTACCTCCGATCGCGGCAGGGGGAGAGATGGATGCTCACCCTGTACGCGAAGAACGAAGCGGAGAGCATCCCAGGGCACGTGCTGAAGAAGATCAAGGAGGAAATCGATGGCAGCGCCTAGGCGGCGGAATATCGGCGCGGAGATTCTGGAAGGGCTTCGACAGCTGAAGCGAGGCGAACGCGGCCGGGTCACGACCGTGCCGTCGGTAGCGACGATTCGCGAGGGCACCGGGTTGTCACAGCCGAAATTCGCGGAACTGCTCGGCGTCTCGGTGCGTACGCTTCAGGAGTGGGAACAGGGACGTCGCGCGCCGTCGGGAGCGGCGCGCACCCTGTTGATGATTGCCGCGAAGAATCCACGCGCGCTCATCGAGGTGGCGTAGCGCCGATCGGTTATCGCCCTCGACTCCAAACCGCGCGATTCCGGGGCAATTCCGGACAGTAGTCGCGCCGGCCGACGCGTCTGGGTGCCACCGGGCATAACCGTCATGGCATAACCGTCATGGCATAACCGATCGAGCCGATGGTTCCCGCCGCCTCCTCCATCTCTCCACGAAGAGGATAGGACGCATGCCGCCCGTCCGCAGCGCTCGGTTGTCAAAGGCCTGTGCCCCTCACCGGCCCCCGAGCACACGGCCGGGGCGCGCGCCCTCGGGCGCCGCGCCCGCCCAGACCAGCTCGCCGTTGACGAACACCTGGTGGATCCCGCGCGCGAGCAGGCGCGGCTGCTCGAACGTCGAACGGTCGATGACCGTTGCCGGATCGAGGATCACCAGGTCCGCCTTCATGCCAGTCCGGACGAGCCCTCGGTCGTTCAGCCCGAGCTGCGCGGCCGGCTGCGACGTCATCTTCCTCACGGCCTCCGGCAGCGACAGCCACCCTTCCTCGCGCACGAAGCGGCCCAGCACGCGCGGAAACGTCCCCGCGCCACGTGGATGGCTCGTGTTCACGCCGCCGTCGCTCGCCACCATCGCCCAGGGCTGACGGAGGAACGTTCTCAGGTCGGGCTCCGACATCGTGTGCCCGATGACGCCTGCATCCTCGTCCCGGACGATGCGGATGTACAACTCCACTTCGCTGACGCCTTCCGCACGCGCGATTTCATCGAGGCGCCTCCCGACGTACTCCGGGAACGTCGGCAGCCGCGTAATCTGAATGTTCCGTCCGCCCCCCACATCGTCCAGCGCCTCCTTGACGCTGGCGGGATCCGTCCACTGCTTGTTGGGAACCAGCACCTTCAGGTTCGATGACCAGGCGAGGTACGGGTAGACGTCCGCCGTCACATCGACGCCGCGGGCGCGGGCGGCGTCGATGAGCCCGACGACCTCCGCCGCCTTGCCCCATACCCCGACCGTGCCCAGCTTGAGATGCGTGATCTGCACGGGCAGGCCCGCCCGCTCGCCGATGGCGATGGCTTCGCGCACCGCTTCCAGCGTGCGATCGGCTTCGTCGCGGATGTGCGAGATGTAGAAGCCGCGATGGCGCGCCGCAACCCGCGCGAGCGCCATCACCTCTTCGGTGGAGGCGTAGCTTCCCATCTCGTATTCGAGGCCTGACGAGAGGCCGATGGCGCCGTCGCGCATCTCCTCCTCGACGAGCGCCTCCATCGCCTTCACTTCGGCGGTCGTCGCGGCACGGCGGAAATCGTCGCCCATCACCCGCCGCCGCACCGTCGCATGGCCCACCAGCACGGCCGCGTTCACCGTCGCCGGTGTGGCGCGGCGCCGGGCGAGGTAGTCGCGGACCGGAAATGGCGAGCTGCCGTCCTGCCCGAGCAGCACCGTCGTGATGCCCTGCGAGATCTGCGTCACCGCGGCGGGGTCCGTGTCGAGCCCGTCGGTCGAGTGATTGTGCGCGTCGATGAAGCCCGGGGTGACGACGAGCCCGGTGGCGTCCACGACGCGGTCGTCCTCATGGGGCGTGATGACACCGATGTCCACGATCGTGTCGCCAACCAGACGGACGTCGGCGCGGCGAAGAGGCCCGCCGGTGCCGTCCGCCACCTGGGCGCCGAGAATCGTCCAGCTCGCCGCGGCTGTCAGCTTCGGGATGAGCGATGCCGCAATCGCCTTCGCGATCCGTTCAGGGTTGGCCTGCGCCAGGTTGGCGAGCACGATGACGGTGATGTCGTCGCCGGTATAGCGGGCGATGTACGACTTGAACCCCTGCCACGATCCCCCATGCTCCTGCACCATCTGCCCCGCGACGCGATCGACCCTCCAGCCGAACCCGTAGGGATGCCGGCGGCCGCTGGTCAGCGTGACCGGCGTGAACACCTGGTCCCAGCTCGCGCGCGAGAGGACGGCCCGTGCCCGCACGCCGCGATCCCACGCCATGAGGTCGCGCAGCGACAGGTACAGCGAGCCGTCGGCCGTCGTGTTCAGCGCCGGCGACACCCAGCCCTGATTCCTCAGCTCGCCGCCCTGGGCGAGCCGATAGCCGGCGGCACGATGCGGGACGATATCGGCCTCGCTGATGACCCGGGCGGTGGACATGCCGAGCGGGCCGAAGAGGCGCTCTCGAAGAACGTCGCCGTAGAAGCGCCCCGACACCTTGCGGACCAGGGCGCCGAGCAGCAAATAGCCGGTGTTGCTGTACCTCCATTCCGCGCCGGGCGCGAACTCGAGCGGCAGCGCCTGCGCGAAGCGCACCAGATCGTCCTCGCTGTAGTCACGGCGGAAGTCGAGGAGTCCGCCGGTGTAGTTGGGGATCCCCGAGGTGTGCGTCAAGAGATGGCGCACGGTGACGGCCTGCCACGCGGCCGGTGCGTCCGGGAAGAACTTCGACAGCGGGTCCGCCAGCGCCAGCGCGCCGTCCTGCACCAGGAGCATGATCGCCGCCGCCGTGAACTGCTTGCCCACCGAGCCCGATTGGAAAATCGTCTCGTCGGTGACCGGCACCTGGTGCTCGACGTTGGCCAGGCCGTAGCCGGCCGCCTTGACGACTTCACCGCGGCGCACGACAGCGACGCCGAGGCCCGGGATGCGCTGGGCGGCCATCTCAGCGCGGACAATCCGATCGATCGCGTCGTCCTGTTGTGCCGATACCGCGTGAGCGGCGAGGACGAGGGCGAGGACCACGAGGGGCGGGGCGAGCCGCGCTCCGATCGAGCCGACTGTTGCCACCCGCGTAGCATAGCCGCGTTCGCGCCGCGCACACTCGACCGCCGATCGATCCTCGTCCGCCGAGGGCCGGGCCCCGCCTTGGCGGCAAATGGGGCAGGCGCAGGCCGAGCGTGGCCTCGACGACAAGCCGACGAGCGGGCGAGGTGCACATCGATTAGGATCGAGGAGCCCGCGTGGGGCCGATTGCGCGGGCTCATCCGCGCCTGAACAACGTACATGGCCAGTACCGTGCCGCAGCGGATTGGTCGATTCGAGATTCGCGGCCGGCTGGGCGCCGGCGCGATGGGCGTCGTCTACGAAGCGCACGATCCCCGCCTCAATCGGGAGGTCGCCGTCAAGGTGCTCTCCCGGGAGTTGAGCGGGGACGCCGCCCTCCTCCGACGCTTCGAGAAGGAGGCCCGCGCTGCCTCGGCCCTCAATCACCCGAACATCGTCACGGTGTTCGATGCAGGCACGGACGGGCAGATCGCGTACCTCGTCACCGAACGGCTCCACGGCTCCACGCTGAGTGAGCGCCTGACCGGCAAGCCGCTGCCGAGCGACGAGGCAATCGGATTCGCCATCGAGATTGCAGCCGGCCTGGCGGCGGCGCATGCCGCTGGCATCGTGCACCGCGACATCAAGCCGCAGAACATTTTCGTCACTCGCTCGGGAACCGTGAAGCTCCTCGATTTCGGGATCGCGCAGTTGTCACGGGCGCGCGTGGCCGGGCGTGAAGAACCAGAGACGACGGTCGCTGACACGCGGAACGGCGCGATTGTCGGCACGCCCGGCTACATGGCGCCGGAACAGATTCGAGGTGCCGCTGTCGACGGCCGCAGCGACCTCTTCGCGCTGGGCTGTCTGCTGCACGAGATGCTGGTGGGCACCGGTCCCTTCGCCCGGTCCACGGCGCCGGATGCGATGGCGGCAGTGCTCACCGACACGCCTGCGCGCCCGACAAGGCTCGGCGTGCCGCCGATCCTGGAGCGCATCGTGGCGCGCTGCCTCGAGAAGCTCCCCGAGGACCGGTTTCAGTCGGCCGCCGATTTGCGCTTCGCGCTGGAGGTCGCGCGCGGCGCCGGCGGCACGACGCCAGTCGCTGCCACCAGGCCGCGCGCAAGAGTCCTCGCTTGGAGCGGCCTGGCCACGGCGCTGCTCGGTGTCTCAGTGTTGGCCGCCTGGATGGTCGCGGGCGTACGGCAAACCACGGTGCCGCCGACGGATTCCGGACCGGCTGTCGTCCGAGTGTCGACGGTCGTGCCAGCCTCTGCGCGACCAGTGGCTCCGGCCATCGGACCGGACGGCAAATGGGTGGCCTACATCGGGTTGGCGGGCGCGTCGCCCAGCCTGTTCGTGCAGTTCCTCAACGGCGGGCCACCAGTCAGCCTGACCGAAGGCCTCGACCTGCCGCTGCAGACGCGCACCATCGTCGGCGGCATCGACGTGCTGCCGGATGGCAGCGGCATTACCGTGGCCGGGCGTCCGCAGCCGGTTGGCCTGTGGAAGCTTCCCGGCATTTGGGTGGTGCCGGCACCCGCCGGGGGCCCGCCGCGGCGGCTCACCGAGCGCTACGGCTCCGTGCGCTGGTCGACGGACGGAAGCCGCTTTGCCGCGATCATCGCCAACCCGCTCATTGGTGACGCGGTCGCCGTGGCTGAGGCAGACGGTCAGAACGAGCGTGTGCTCGTGCCGGCCGGCGGCGGGGTGCACCTGCATCACGTGGCGTGGGGACACGACGGCCGGCATGTGTACTACTCGCGCACGCTCGAGCCGAACCACAACCTGAGCGAGATCTACCGTGTGGATACGGCGACCGGCGTGCAGGAGCCGTTCGTCCAGACAACCGGCATCGCGATGTTCCCGGCGCCAACGCCGGATGGACGGGCCGTGATTTACGCCGGCGATCGCACGGGTGAAGGGCTGAACCTCTGGTGGCGGCCTTTCGATGGATCCCCTGAGGGGCGGCTGACGGCGGGGGCTGGCGAGTTCTCTGAACCGTACGTCTCGAGAGACGGCCGCCATCTGGTCGCGTTGGCCCGCCATCAGAGAGGCGAGATCGTCAGCATTAGTGCTGGCGCGGGAACCATCGCGGTGCTCCAGGACGTCAGCGGCCATGCGGGGAGCGACCTCGATCCGACCGTGGGACGCCGGACCGGACGAGTGTTCGTCACCTCGCTGCGCAGCGGATCGCGCAAGATCTGGTCGATCAGTCCGAGCGGGCGGGGGTTGCCGCTGACATCCGGCCCGGATCAGGACCGGAGGCCCGCGGTGTCGCCGGACGAGCAGCAGGTGGCGTTCGTCTCGAATCGCAATGGCCGTCGGGGCATCTGGATCGTGCCCGCCGACGGCGGAACGCCTCGCCCTGTGATCGAGGTAGACGTGATTGACACCCTGTCATGGGCCCCCGACGGGCGGCGGCTCGTCTACGCCACGGCGGCCGAGGGCACCCTCGAGATTGTCGATGTGAGGGACGGTCAGCGGCAGCGAGTTCCTGTCGGCAGCGCGCGGGTTCCGGCCTGGTCGCCTGTGGCAGACGCTATTGCGTTTGTGAGCGTCGTCGGAGACCAGCCGCACGTGCGGGTAGTCTCACCGAACGGCAAGCCGATTCGCGATCCCGTGGCTATCACTCCAGTCAGCTTGCCAACGGCGACGGCCTGGTCCCCAGACGGCCAGCGGCTCGCAATGGTCAACCTCCCCGGGCGGGGGGCCGCCGAAGCGTGGATCCTCGAGATGGCCACCGGCCAGCTCCGGAAGGCCGCGGAACTTCCCGCGCCGTCGGTGTTCGAGGGCGTCAGCTGGAGCGCCGACGGGCAGTCCCTGGTGCTCGGACGGGTGGATTACGACTCGGAAGTGCTGTTGATGGAGTTGGCGCCGGCCCCCGCTCGGTGATCAACTTGCCGCTCGCTGCTGGGGGGCGGTGCTGCGAAGGCATGCGCTGGGAGCCTCCACCGGAACCCGAAGCGCACGGCCACCGGCAACCCACTGCCCGCGCCTTGCCGATCGAGCCGAGGGTCGCGCGCACGCGGCCGAGCGCGACCCCATCGCGGACAGCGGGGCACGAGGCTTACGCACCGAGTTGGGCGGCCAGCTGTTCGAAATCACGTGCCGTCAGTTCGACGGACGCATCGGGCACGAGGTCGGGCTTCCTGCTGTTCGGGCCGTGGCCGTACTCATCCGGCCTCGGGACAAACGCCGTGCCCAAGCCAACGGCCCTGGCCACACGCAAGTCGCCGAGGTGTGCGGCGACCATCATGACCTCATCAAGGGCGAGATCGAGGAAGTGGGCCGCGGACCTGTAGACCTCGGGGTCGGGCTTGTAGTGCCTGGCGAGCTCGGCGCCCAGGATGCAGTCCCAGGGCAGGCTGGCGTGCTTCGCCATGTTCGTGATGAGCGCAATGTTGCCGTTCGACAACGGCGCGATGATGAACTTCCGCTTCAGCCTGGTGAGCCCGGGGACCGCGTCCGGCCACGGGTCAAGGCGATGCCAGGCCTTGTTCAGGGAGACCTTCTCCGGCTCGCTGAGATTCGTCAGGCCGAATTGCCGAAGGAGGAGATCGAGCGACATCCGGTGGAGCTGGTCCAGCGTCGTCCAGGGCAGCTCGCCGGTTCTGACGCGGTTCATGCTCGGCCCATACTGCGCGCGCCAGGCATCGGCAAACGCCGCACCATCGAGGGTGACGCCTTCTCGCTTTGCCACCGCCTCCACCTGCACGGCCACCGACGTGCGCCAATCGACGACGGTGCCGAATACATCGAACACCAGGGCTTTCGCGTCGCGGAAGGGGGCCTGCGGTGTTGCTCTGCTCAGACGCGGGACCCGGCCGCGCTGCGGCGCCGGCGGCCACCACCCCGGCCGTGGCCCCGAGAAAGACCCTGCGAGTCATCCAGGCGTATGGTGTGTCGCTTATCATCGCGTCTGCCTCCCTCGCTGGTGCACCGCCCGTGAGCGTACGGCAGCCGGGTCAAGCGTCACCAGTGGAAGCCCAGCGAAACGGATGATCGGAGGGTACTGAGGTTCTCCGTCGAATTCCAGAGAGCGTTGATATACGTCACCTCCGGTCGCAGCGACCATCTCGGCGCGATGAACGCCCTCAGGCCAACCCCGGCGCTGATGCCCCAGCCCTCGTCCGACCCGTCAGCCACGAATGAACGGGCCAACGGCGTCGAGGGTTGATTCCGTGTTCGCAACATCCCGATGCCGCCCAGCAGTGGAGCAACAGGACGACAGCCAGGATGGCTTTGCGCATGGGCCACCTCCTGCCGTGTCATGCGCCGGTTGAAGGTGGACCAGCTCAACGCCGCTCGGAGGTTCCGCGTTCAACCGACTGGGTGCTGTGCGGGTGGCGCGGACGTCTCCGGCGGCGTGCGAGGGCGGCCGGGCCGCCCCGCCCCGCCTACTTGAACCGCTCCCCCACGCGCGAGGCGCATCCGGTGCGGTAGATGTCCCGATTGCCGTTGTAGAACTGACTGGTGCCGGTCATGGTGAAACTGTCCGCGCCTGTCAGCGTGATGGTCTGCATCGCAATCTGCCAGCCCGCCTGGAAGCCGGGCGACCCTGGCGGCGTGTTCGCCGCGGAATCGAACTGAATCATCGTCACAACGCGACCGGTGAACGTCGCCCCTCCGGCGTGACTCCAGACCCCATGCCCCTCCGACAACTGTCCGGGGGCGAACACCGGGATGTACCGGCTTTCGGTCACCGTGCCTCCCGCGTGATAGGTGACCAGGGCGCGTGTCGGCGGCCCGATCGGCGCGTTGGTCGCGCAGATGCGCTCCTGCGTCACGACGCCCCAGACACCTTCCAGCGCGTTCGGCTGCGCCGATGCCGTGCTGGCCGCGCCCAGCAACACCGCGGCGCCGACGGCGGCCCGGGTCATCAGGACGCGGCACGATCCGTAGGGTGAATGCATTCCGCTCATCGCTCCTCCATCTGAGAGTGGTCTCTGATCTGAGAACGCGAGAAGCGAGAGAAAACCTGCTCATGCCGCGCGGGGGCGAAGGTTTAGGGGCGTGACCTCCGGTGCGCATGTCCCGGGCTCAACCGCCCGAACAGCCACGCGCGCGCGGCCTGCCAATCGCGTGTCGTCGTGGCCACCGAGGTGTCGAGGACGAGCCCGATCTCCTGCAGCGACAGGCCCGCGAAGAAGCGCAGCTCGGCGACGCGTGCCTTGCGGCGGTCGAAGGCGGCAAGCTCGTCCAGCGCCGCGTCGAGATCGAGCACGTCGACGTCTCGCGGCGAGGCGTGGGCAGCGTCCTCCACGAGCGACACCCGAGCCCATCGCCCGGACCGCTTGGCCATCTTGCGCGCGCGCGCGCGATCCACCAGGACGCGGCGCATGATCTCGGACGCGACCGCGAAGAACTGCGCGCGGTTCCGCCACTCGGCGCGATCCTGGTTGACCAGGCGGAGGTAGGCCTCGTGGACGAGCGCCGTCGGCTGCAGCGTGTGGCCGGGTCGCTCGCGGCGAAGGAAGGCTGCGGCGCGCCGGCGCAGCTCGCCGTACACCAACGGGACCAGGCGATCGCGGGCGTCCACGTCGCCGTCGCTCCACGCCTTGAGCAGCGCGGTCACGTCCGGCTGGGTCGTCACGGCCGATCGCCTCGGACCGCGCCGAGGGAAACGGAAATCGGGCGGTCGCCCGCTCGCACCTGCCACACGAGCAGGACAAACCGCCCGTCTCTCGAGACGTCGGCAAGCAGCGCCGGGCGCGTCAACTGGAACAGCGGCTGCGGCGTGCCGACTTTCAGCTGCGGGCTGGTCTCGACGGCAAGGGCCATCACCTGGCGCTCGCTGCCCAGGTAGTACAGCCGCCGGCCGTCACTGCTCCAGCGCGGCGGCCCGGCGACGCGGGCCGCGGCGACGATGGGCGCGCTCGTGATCGGCAGCGGAGCGACGTAGAGATCCGTGCGCGATTCGTCCGACGCCGCGAAGGCGATCGCCCGCCCGTCGGGAGACACGCGCGCTTCGAACTTGTCGTGCCGCGACTCGAGGACCGGCGCGGGCACTCTGGCGCCGCCGGCGAGCGACAGGCGGAAGATATCGAAGGTCCCTTGCTTCGATCGCTGGATGTACACGACCGCGCCGTCGCCGGGAACGACATCCATCACGAGTTGCTGCACGCCGCTCGCGAGGAGCGGCTCCTCGACGCCGCTGACCAGGTCCTTGCGGAAGAGGTTCGGAACGCCGCCGCGACGGTCGGCGGCAAAAAAAATCGCCCGACTGTCCCCGGAGAAGATCGGCGTCACCTCGACGCCGCGGTCGTCCGTCAGCCGCTCTTCCGTCCCACGCGTCAGGTCCAGGCGCCAGATATCGGAGGTGCCGAAGGTCGCCGTTTTCCGTGCCGCGAGCAGCACGCGGCCGTCCGACGAGAGCCGGACCGATTGGAATTCATAATCCGCGGGACCGCCAATCGCCCCCAGCTCGTTGCCGTTCTGGTCGGCCCACACCAATTGCGCGAGATCGCCGTACTCATGGTAGGCGATGGCGCCCCCCTGGGACGCGCTGAACATCGCCCGCGAGGTCGTGAACAGGTAGTCGACCCGGTCGGCCAGCGCAAACGGCTCGCCACGCGTCCGTGCCGCGTCGAGGTCCAGGCGCTGGCCCATCAGCACCCCCTCACGAACGAACACGACGATGTCAGGATCGACCCACTGCGCGTTCGAGCTGATCGGCATGAGCGCGTGCGTCGCGCCGTCGAGCGTCCCGAGCCGCAGCTCTCCATCGCCATCGTCGCGACGCGCGGTGTAGAGGAACCGCCTGCCGTCGGGAAGGAACGACGGCCAATGCACCCGCACTTCGCCGTTCGCGCGATCGGGCGTCAGGGCTTCGGCCGGCGATCCGCCCGCCGACGGCACCCGGAAAATGGCGCCGCCCTGCGAGGAGCTGAACAAGATGACGCCGCCAGTTCCCCATGTCCCATGCGCAATGCCGGCGAACGGAACGTCGCAGATGGTGACAGCCGCACCGTCTGAAAGGTCCATGCGTTTGAGCTTCGCGTCGGCGAAGAAGGCGATCGAGCGGCCGTCGGGTGACCAGAACACCGAAGTCGCCCCGTCAGTGCCGGGGAGCACCCGCGGATTGATGTCGGCCATCGCGCGGAGCCAGACGCGGGGGCGATCCGTCGCGCCGACGAAGGCGAGCTGTGAACCATCCGGGGACAACGCAAAGAAAGTCCGCGCCGGATGACGAACGAAGAACCCACCCTCCGGAGGGAAGACGAGAAAGCGAACCGGCGTTGCCGGCGGCGCGACGGCCGGACTCGGACGACGGTAAATGGCCGTCGCCACCGACACCGCGGCGACCAGCACGGTGACGACCGCCGCAATCGCCGCCACAGGTCGCGGCCGCCGCGAGGGCGTCCCGGCCGGCTCGGCGTCTGGCCCGAGAGTCAGCGCGATCCGTGCTTCGCCGATGTCGCGCAGGCGCAGCTTCGGATCCTTGGTCAAGCAGCGACGCACGAGGCGACGCAGGAAGGCAGGGGCGCGCGCATCCAGCTGCGTCCAGTCGGGCTCGCGTTCGAGCACCGCCGCCAGCGTGTCGGTAATCGTGCCGCCGGTGAACGCCGGCTCGCCCGTGCACATCTCGAACATCGCGCAGCCGAACGCCCAGATATCGGTTCGCCGGTCGACCGGCTGTCCGCGCGCCTGTTCGGGGCTCATGTAGGCCGCGGTGCCGACGACGGCGCCGAGGGCCGTTTCCTTCGTGGCCATCGTGGCGCGGTCGGCGGCCACGACGGAGGCCTCCGAGCCAACCGCCTTGGCCAACCCGAAGTCGAGCACCTTCACGAGCCCCTCGGGATTGATCTTGATGTTGGCAGGTTTCAAATCGCGATGGATGATGCCGCGATCGTGCGCCGCCTCCAGCGCTTCGGCGATCTGGCGCGCCGTCCAGACGATCTCGTTGACGGCGAGCGGACCGGCGGCCAGGCGCTCGGCGAGAGTGGGGCCCTCGACCAGTTCGAGCACGAGCGCCATCGCGTCGGCGCTCTGCTCGAGTCCGTAGATCGCCCCGATGTTCGGGTGATTCAACGCGGCGAGCGCGACGGCCTCTTGCTCGAGACGGCGCCGCCGATCGGCGTCGTCGGCGACGGAGGCGGGCAGCACCTTGATGGCCACGGCGCGCCGCAGCGTCGTGTCGTGCGCCCGATAGACTTCACCCATCCCGCCGGCGCCGAGCAGGGTCTCGATGCGAAACGGCCCCAGGTGGCTTCCGGGCGCCAGCCGTTTCACACGCTCGGCCCGGGCAATCACCGGCACGTCGCCGAATGACCCGGCCTGGTCATGCGCCTTGAGCAGCGAGTCGAGGGCCGCGCGCCACGCCCGGGCGTGACGGCACGCCACGGCCACCAAACCCGCGCGCTGCGGCCGCTCGAGAGCGGCGGCGGCGGCGAAGATTCGGCGGAACGCAAGCCACC
>JBQTIE010000311.1:0-7358 GCA_052389315.1 Acidobacteriota bacterium | reverse complement strand
GAGGAAGCCCTGCGCCTCTACCTCGCGCGGTACCGCGAGGTGGCGGCCGCGTATCCCCAGGTCCTCATCGCCCAACGCAGCTTGTTCGAGTTGTCGTCGCGCTATGTGCTGAGCCTGGAAGGGGCTTGGCGATCGTCGCTGACCGTTCAGGGGTTGCTTGCCGGCGACGGCCTGGACACGTCCGGAGCATCATCGGACGAGATGAGCGCACGCCGCCTGAACCGAAGTGGAGGAACACGATGAAGACATTCAGTGGACTCTTGGCCCTGACAGCGGTGGGCCTGCTCGGCAGTCAGGTCTGGGCCCAGCACAGCGGGCATCAGGCTGGAAGCAGTCCTGGTGCCGCCGAAGCGGCGGCCTGCGCGCAAGCCCAATTGACGGTGACGCCGCTCCTGGACCGCATGAACGCGACCCTCGAACACGGGCGACAGCTCAACACGGCGGCCGAGATGCGAGCGGCTGTCCACGCCCTGCAAGGCGACCTGCGCGACCTGCGCCGGCAGCTCGAGCCGTGCGCCGCCCTCCAGACCATGGCGGATCCGCACGGCGGTCACGCCATGCCGCACGCCGAGCCGGTCAAACCGTCGCCCAAACCGCCGCCTCCGGACCGATAGCGGGTCGCCAGCGCGGAGGGTAGGCACCGCGACAGCGAAGCACCGACCGGGGATCGGCGGTATCCTGTCGCGGCGCCGGTCGCGTCAGGACACTTCGTTGAGGGCCACTTGTCGCGAGCCGACCATCCGAGCAACCCAAGGCCCACCTGTAGAAAGGCGTCTCATGATCCACCAACTCCTCGTCGTCCTGACTGCGATGCTGCTGCTTCCGACCTTGGCGGCCGCCCACGTGAGCGTGCGCCCTCGCGAGTCGCAACCCGGGGCCGAAGAGCGTTATACGGTGCGCGTGCCCACGGAAGGCGCCGTATCGACGACGTCGGTCGAGCTTCAGATTCCCGTGGGCGTGACTGTCGTGGACGTGCCGCCGGCCGCCGGCGCGAGCGTCGAGGTCAGGCGCGCCAGTGGCCACGTCACCGCCATCATCTGGACCAGGGAAATCAAGCCCAACGAGGCCGCAGAATTCGTGTTCGTTGCCCGCAACCCGAGCAACAGAGCGGAGATCCCGTGGAAGGCCTACCAACGCTTTGCCGACGGGAGTTCGGCCGACTGGATCGGCCCGAGTGGCGACCGCCGGCCGGCATCCATCACGAGACTGGGCGAGACACCCGGCGGATCCGCGCAGACGCGTCCAACTGGCGAGGCGGCCGCCATCGAATCATGGCTGGCCGGGTACGATGCCGCGTTTCTCGCGAAGGACCTCGATCGGCTCGCGACCTACTATCACCCCGACGTGACCATCTACGAGGGCGGAGGCATCAACAACGGCTGGGCCGACTATCGAGATCGACACCTCGGCCCCGAGTTGAAGGCGTTCCAGGATCTGGCCTTCGGCCACTCGGAACGGAAGGTCTACGTGTCGCCCGACGGACAGTCAGCCTACGCCACCGCCCGCTACTTCATCAAGGCCAGGATGGGCGAGCGGCAGCTCGACTCGGTGGGCCTGGAGACGTTGTTGCTCATCAAGGGTAGCGACGGCCAGTGGAAGATCCGGCACTCGCACACGTCGAGCCGTGCGCGGCGGCCGACCGACGGCGAGCTGTGACGTTCTGCCCCGGCGAGTGAACCCCGATCGGACGCGGTGCCGCGGGATTGACAATAGGGGGACAGGGTATTACCCTATAGGGGTGGAGGGTATTATGCCTGGGCTCACCACCCTCGACTGGGCCGTCGTCCTCGCCGCGATCGGCGGCATCGCGCTCGTCAACTGGTACTTCCTCTTCAGCAAGAACACCGGCCGGGCGGGCGTCTCGACGAGCGGCGCGCAGGAGGTCACCGTCCGGGTCGAAGGCGGCTACGATCCCGCCGTCATCGAACTCGAGGCGGGTCGGCTCGTCCGCCTCATCTTCGATCGCCGAGAGGACAACCCCTGTTCCGAGGCGGTGGTCCTTCCGGCCTTCGGCATCCATCGGGATCTGCCGGCCTTTGCCCAAACATCCGTCGAGTTCACGCCCCCGACGCCCGGTCGCTACGAATTCACCTGCGGCATGGGCATGTTGCACGGTGCGCTCGTCATCCGGAACCCGGCGCCTCGCGTGTAACCGCTCATGAGCCCGAGACCATGACTGCCCCTGCGACGACAGAACGCCCCACCACCCGCCGGATCACCCTACCGGTGGAGGGCATGACGTGTGCCGCCTGTCAGGCCACCGTGCAGCGGGCCTTGACCGCAGCGCCTGGCGTGACGCGCGCCGCTGTCAACCTCATGACTCACGATGCGACGGTCGTCTACGACCCTGGCGTCGCGTCACCGGAAGCGCTGGTGAAGGTCGTCGAGGCCACCGGGTACCTCAGTCGTCTTCCAGAAGACCAGTTGCCCGCTGCCCAAGACGAGGAGCGGGAACGCCGGCACGCTCTCGAGTATCGCGCGCTGCTCGTGAAGGCGCTGGTCAGCCTGGCGCTGGGCGCGCTGGCCATGATGGCGTCGATGCCCCTCATGGGTGGAGACGAGGGCCACGCGGCACACGGCGGCGACCCGCTCATCGCGTGGACCATGCGCGTGCTCGATCCGCCGCTGCGCGCCACGCTTCCGGCGCTCTACGCGACCGACCAGGACTGGCTGCGCTTCGGGCTCCTGGCGGTCACCGTGTTGGTGATGGCCTGGGCGGGCGCGCATTTCTACACGCGCGCCTGGGCGGCCTTCCGCCATCGCAACGCCGACATGAACACGCTGATTGCGGTGGGCACCGGCGCGGCGTTTCTGTACTCGGTCGTTGCCACTGTTGCGCCGGGCGTCCTGCAACGCGGCGGCGCGCAGGCCGACGTTTACTACGAAGCGATCGTGCTCATCATCGCGCTCGTCCTTCTGGGCAACGCCCTGGAAGCGCGCGCGAAACGCCAGACCACGCGGGCGCTGCGTGAGATGGCGAAGCTGCAGCCTGCCACGGCACGCGTGAGGCGGGATGGGGCCGAGCAGGAACGGTCCGTCTCCGAGGTGGAGGCCGGCGACCTCGTCCTGGTGCGACCGGGCGAACGGTTTCCGGTCGACGGGGTGGTGGTGGCTGGCACGGGCGCGGTGGACGAATCCATGCTCACCGGCGAATCGCTGCCCGTCGACAAACAGCCTGGCGATCGGGTGATCGGCGCCACGGTCAATCGGACGGGCGCGTTCGAAGTCGAGGCGACCACCGTGGGGGCCGCGAGCGTGCTGGCGCAGATCGTGCGGCTGCTGCGCGACGCGCAAGGGTCGCAGGCACCCATCCAGCGGCTTGCCGATCGGATCTCGGCGGTCTTCGTGCCGGTGGTCATCTCGATCGCGATCGCGACACTTGCCGCCTGGTGGATTGTCCCCTCCCAGCCGTCGCTCGTGCGCGCCGTGACGGCGGCCGTGGCGGTGCTGATCATCGCGTGTCCCTGCGCCATGGGCCTGGCCGTGCCCACGGCCGTCATGGTCGCCAGCGGCCGCGGCGCGTCGGCCGGCGTGCTGATCAAGGGCGGCGAGCCGCTCGAGCGCCTGGCGGCGGTCGACACCGTGGTCCTCGACAAGACCGGCACGCTGACCGAAGGGACCCCACGCGTGGTCGAAGCAGCCTTTGCCGCCGGTCAAGACGAAAGGAGCGCGCTCGCCTGGATAGGAGCCGTCGAGCGCCTCTCTGAACATCCCCTCGCTCGTGCGCTGGGCGAGTACGCCGAGGCCCACGGTCACCAGGCCACCCTCGGCGGTCGACTGTCGGTGCGTGACTTTCAGGCCATCGCAGGTCGCGGGGTCAAGGCCGTCGTCGATGGCGAGGCCGTGCTGGTCGGCACCGAGGCGCTTCTCGGACTCGATCAGGTCGACGCGTCGTTGTTCGCCTCGCACCTGGAGCGCTGGACGGGCGCTGGCCAATCCCCCGTGCTCGCGGCACGAGGCGGGCGGGTTGTCGCCGCCTTCGCGATCGCCGACACGCTGCGTGCCAACGCCGCCGAGGTCGTCTCGCGCCTCAAGGCCCACGGGCTGCGCGTCGTCATGCTCACGGGCGATCGCCGGCAGACGGCGGAAGCCATCGCGCGATCGGCAGGCGTGGACGAGGTGATCGCGGAGGTGCTGCCCAACGGCAAAGTTGACGCCCTCAAGCGCCTCCAGGCCGCCGGCGCCGTCGTCGCCATGGTGGGCGACGGTCTGAACGATGCCCCCGCGCTCGCCCAGGCAGACGTCGGCCTGGCCATGGCCTCAGGCGCCGACATTGCGGCCGAGGCGGCCGATGTGACGCTGATGAGAAGTGACCTTGCGGGGGTCTCCTCCGCGTTGGGGCTCGCCCGGAGGACGCTGGCGACCATGAAGCAGAACCTCTTCTGGGCGTTCATCTACAACGTGATCGGCATTCCCGTCGCAGCCGGCGCGCTCTACCCGGCGTTCGGGCTGCTGCTCAACCCGGTCCTCGCCAGCGCGGCGATGGCCTTCAGCTCGGTCAGCGTGGTGACCAACAGTCTCAGGTTGGGTCGCGTGAGGCTGGAGTGAAAGCACCCGCCTCGGGTGCTGGAGGTGCGGGGCGTCACGTGTCGGAGGTGCGGGGCAAGACAGCAGGCGCGATAGCCGCCGTCGGTGTCAACGAGGAGCGACTGAGCATGCCAGAGACACAACTCACACGCTGCGGGTGCGGCGCCAGCGATTCGGGCCGGAAAGCCGTGGCCGTCGATCCTGCGATCAAAGCCGCCAACGTGCGGCGCCTTCGGCGGATTGAAGGGCAGGTCCGAGGGCTGCAGAAGATGGTGGACGAAGATCGCTATTGCGCCGATATCGTGGCACAGGTCGCCTCGGTCCAGGAGGCGCTCCGCGGCGTCGCGCGGCAGCTCATGCGCAATCACCTCAAGCACTGCGCGGCCGACGCGATTCGACACGGAGAGGACCGGGCCGACGCGATGTACGAAGAATTGCTGGACCTCGTCTACAAGCACCTGCGGTGACACCCTCACCGGACGCGGCCAGCCGAGTTACCATAGGTGCGTGTTCCGCACCATTCTCGCGCCAGTGGACTTCTCCGATCACTCCGAGCGATCGGCGCGGTTCGCGCTCGAAGTCGCCGCCATGACCGGGGGCCACGTGACGCTCGTCACCGTGGTCGATGGCCTGCTCGATGCGGCCGCACAGGCGTCGGGCGCGTCCGACTCGCTGACGACGCAAACTGAACAGGAGTACCAGCGCTTGATCGGACGCCTGGGCGCCGAGCGGGCACTCGCGGAAGGCCGCGTCACGCTGGCGGTGGCCGTGGGCAAAGCCGCCGAGGAAATCGTCAAGCAGGCCCACGAGCGTCAGGCGGACCTCATCGTGATGGGCACCCATGGATTGGGCGCCGCCGAACGGCTCGTGCTGGGATCGACGACCGCCCGAGTCTTGCGGGAGGCGCAGGTGCCGGTGCTGGCCGTGCCCTCATCTCTGGAGTGAGCGGCACCGAACCGGCCATTAGCCCGCCGGCCGCCTTCCTTCGCTAAGAGCCGTCCCTCAGAAGTGCCGCCGCCGTGGTGAATCGCGGCGCGATGTCCACGGGGACGTCGATCAGCCGATCCAGCACTCGTTGCGTTTCCGGTCGCACCACGCCGAGCGTGGTGATCATGGCGCGCGCCTTGTCGTACGACCCTTCGGCCTGCAGGGTCATGATCTCCCGCGTGAGGGCCGCCACGCCGTCGCGGATCTTCGTCGCGTCGACGCTGAAGGTCCCGTCGCCACCCACGGCAAAGGCCCCGCGATCCTGCAGGAAGTTGAGCTGAATCGCCTGGCCGCGGCCGTGCGCTTCGTTGATCCCGAAACGAATCGACCGGAACGCGGAGGCCAGAAACGTCGTGTACATCGTCTTCTCCAGCCCCTTGTCGAGTTCGCCCCGATCGATGAGCAACTGCAGGGCGAAGAGCCCGGAGATGTCGGCCTTGGCTTCCTCGATGGCGCTGTACGCGTCCTTCAGCTCCTGCCGCACGGTCGTCGTGCGGCCGCCGACGACAATGTCGTGCGGGCCAAGGCCGTGCATCAGCTCGTGCATGAGGATGTGGGCGAAGAAGGCCTCGAAGGCCACGCTGCCCTGGTCGGCGGAGGCGAGCGCGATTCGTGAGATCGGCACGAGGACCTGCGAGAACTTGGCCTCCTGGTTGTTCTTGAGCATGACCCGCTTGCTCCCCTTTTCGCGAATCACGCGCTCGTCGTTCGGCAGATTGAAGGCGGCGGTTTGCACGCCCCGGTTTGCGTCGCCGGCTGAAAACACCGTGTTGACGACGGCAATCGGCGCCAGCGCCCCGAGCTTCGGGTTCCGGTACCGGGCGTCGATTGGGAGGCTGTCCTCGATGGCCTGCAGAGAGGCGGCGAATCTCTGCAGCTTGGCGGATTCGGCCGAATCCTTCACGGTGATGAAGGCTTCGAAGGCCGCCTTGTAGTTGAACCACTCGTCTTCGTAGACCTCGTACGGGCCGATGGTTGGTTCGATGGTCGCGTCGAGCTCCATCCACTTCACATCGCTGTCGTAGTAGTCATTCGACAGGAACGCGGCGGCGCGCGCCTCGAGGAAAGTTTTGAGCGTCGGCTGCGAAGTCAGCCGGGCGGCGTCGCGCAGATGAGACGCCGCCAGCGTGAGCGCGCCCTGGTACTCGGTACTGTAGGGCACGAGCGTCAGCCGCCCGTCCGATCCGCGGCGAATCGTCGTGAAGAAGCCGGTGGCGCGTGCGCGCTCGTCCGGCGGCAGCGACTGGATCCACTGTGCGACCTCCTCCTTGGTGGCGTCGGCCGGGTAGTAGTTGGCCCCGGCGGGCTTCGCCGGGGCACCGGGCACGAAGACCTCGGCGTGATCCAGACGGGACCAGGGACCCTTGTTGAGGAGGAAGTAGTCGAGTCGAGCCCGGCCGGCGTCGGAGGAATCACGCAGGAGGCCGACGAGCATCGCCTCGTTACCCGCCCAGACCTGCTCGAGGAAGAGCGCGTCCATCACCTCCGCGGCCCGCACGAGGTGGACGAGCGCCTGACGCTCGCTGGCCGGCAGCGCGCTCAGATCGGCGCCGATGTCGGTCGGTGCAAACCGAGCGGCCTTACGCCGAAGATCTGCGGCCGCCGGGTCGGCCATTTCCTGACCGGCCGGTGCGGGCGCGGGCCCGCCACACGCGGCCAACGCCGCCATCATTGCCACCGACATCGCGACGCGCCTCATTCTCTGTCCACCGATCGGCTAACGAGTTTTCCGCAGATTTCGGACCACAGATTTCGGACCAGAGATTCCATCCACAGATTACACAGATTACACAGATTACATGGATTGGATCTCGCAGTGGAGTTGGGGGGGAGTGCTTCAGTTT
>JBQTIE010000310.1:0-10591 GCA_052389315.1 Acidobacteriota bacterium | reverse complement strand
TCGAAGACGTGCATTTCGGACTGCGTCACGTGCTTCTCGCCCGGCATGGCGTATCGGTAGGTCTCGAGCGTCGGGCGCGGCGTCGCCAGCGTGTTGATCACCCACAGGTCGGCCACCTTCCGCTGGTCGCGCCGGATGAGCGCGAACTTGTTCGAATCCCGCGACCAGATGATGGTGATGGCGGGCGTACGGGCGTTCGGGTCGTCGCTGTCCTCCTCCGTCTCCTGCTGCGTGCCCACGGTCCCGTCGCGTTCCTGCTCCTCCCGCTGCTGTTGCTGCTCCTGCTCGCGCAACTGCTGAATCTCGCGGGCGCTGCGTGCATAGCTGTAGTGCTCTTCCCCATCCGTCGTGAGCTGAACTTCGACGATCGAGGAGTCGGCCGCGCTTTTCTGCGCCTTGCCGTAATTGTCAGCGTCCATCATGAACAGGTTGTGGTTGCGAGCGAAGACCACGGTGCGGCCGTCTGGCGACAGCGACGCCCATCGCGGCTGCCGAGGATCGTTGGCCTGGTCGTCGATCAGCGCGACCTCCGCGCGCGCCAAGTCGTACTCGAAGCGCAGCGTGCGCGTGCGGCGGCGGGTCTGCGGGGCGGCAGCGCCGCTCTGCGTCCGTTGTTGAGGATCGAGCGAGCCGTCGTCGCCCGGCCCCGGCGGGCGCTGCGAGGCGGCCCCCCCGTTCTGCCCGCCGTTCTGGTCCGTCGTCTCACGCCGCGGCGGCGTCGCGAGCGTGGCGTCGGCCGGCACCGTGACGTCGAACTGGAACGCCGTGTCGTTCTTGACGAAGCGCACCGTCGAGAACGGCAGGTGCTGCGCGTCGTACGGGATCCTCGTGATCGTCGTCAGCCGGGCCACCATCCTCGCGTGATCGAACAGCGGCGCCTTGGACTTCTTCACGGGATCGACGAGGACGAAGCGCCGGCCCTCGCGCGTCTGGTAGGCGTACCAGAACCGGTCGCTCGTCTCGAGCCAGCGGGGCGTCACCGTTGTGCCGAAGACCAGCTTCGACACCTTCTGCGAGGTCCACTGCGCGGCCAGCGTGTAGTTCGGCGCGGCGGCGGCCTCTGGCTTCTGCGCCTGCAGGGGCAGCCCGGCGGCCGCAACTGCCAGGACGAGGGTGCAGAGGCCAAGCGCGCGTCGGGTTCGGCGGGTGGCGGGGTTCAGCATGGACGTGCTCCTCGAGAGTGACGGCATGGACGGTCCGGCAGGCGCATGCTAGTGGCACGTAACCGCTGAATCAATAGCATCTTTCGGGCGGGGCATCCCGGCTGGCGGCGTTGCTCCTCCCTCAAATGTGCCCAACATTCTCGGTCGTCGTGCCTTGCCATCCGGGCGCCGCGCTCCGAAATCTGCCACTGATTCAGCGGTTACGTGCCACTGGCGGACGAGGGAGCCAAGCAACGTCGTGCGCCGCGGCCGGCCGGGCTGACGGAATGTCGGGAGGCCCGGAGACCTGCGACCCGCCTCGGTGAAACACCCAAGGGGCTCTCGGACCCGGCGGCCAGTTAGGGTAGGATATGGCGTCTCGTCGGCCGCGGAGGACGCATCGCCATGGCCTTGTCGCCGGGAACACAGCTCGATTCGTGCGAAATCGTCGATCTGATCGGAACAGGCGGCATGGGGGAGGTCTACCGGGGGCGCGACACCAGGCTGGGCCGGGATGTCGCGGTGAAGGCCCTGCCGGCAGCGTTCGCGCAAGACGCTGAGCGGTTGGCCCGATTCACGCGCGAGGCGCAAGTGCTGGCCTCGCTGAACCATCCCAACATCGCTGTCATTCACGAGCTCAAGCAGGTCGGCGGCGCGCAGTACCTCATCATGGAGCTCGTGGACGGCGAGACGCTGGCCCAGCTCATCGAGCGCGGCCCCGTTCCGCCGCACGAGGCGCTCACGCTGGCCAGGCAGATCGCCGAGGCCGTGGAGGCGGCGCACGACAAGGGAATCGTGCATCGGGATCTGAAGCCGGCCAACGTGAAAGTCTCGGCCGACGGACACGTGAAGGTCCTGGACTTCGGCCTGGCCAAGATCCACGAGTCATCTCATTCCTCGCCGGGCTCGTCACGATCGCCGACGCTGAGCGCCTTGAACACGGCAGCCGGCATGATTCTCGGCACGGCCGCCTACATGGCGCCCGAACAGGCCCGCGGCAAGGCCGTGGACCGTCGCGCCGACGTCTGGGCGTTTGGCTGCGTCCTGTTCGAAATGCTGACGGGCCGCAAGACGTTCGCGCAAGGCGAGACGGTGTCCGACACGCTCGCCGGCATCCTGGCCCGCGAACCGGAGTGGCAGGCCCTGCCTGCGGACACGCCGCCGAAAGTTCGCGCGCTCCTCGAGCGCTGCCTGCGCAAGGACCCGAACCGTCGTCTTCAGGACATGGGCAACGCGCGCATCGAGCTCGAGGAAGCGCACGGCGAGTCCGAGGCCGGCGCGGCTGGCGCCGCGGCGCCGGTGGTGCCCGTGCGGCGGTACCAGCGCGTGCTGGGCGCGGCCGCGGCCGTGTTGTGTCTGACCACCGTCGGCCTGGCCGCCCGGCTGCTGCTGGCGCCCGCGCCGGAGACGCCGGTCCTCCGCTTCGAAGCCGTGATTCCCGTGAATATGGCCGGCGACAGCGGGTTTCACCTGTCACCCGACGGCCTCAAGGTGGCGTACGTGACGAGCCAGCCGGCGCAGATCTGGGTGCGAGCGCTCGCGTCCGAGGCAGCCGAAGCCATCCCGAGCACCGAGGGCGTCAGCAGCGCGAACATCTTCTGGTCGCCGGACAGCCAGGACATCGGCTTTTTCGCCGAAGGCAAGCTCAAGAGCGTGGCGGCCGCGGGAGGTCCGGCGCAGGTGCTGAGCAGCCTGGCCCCGGGCGCTGAGTACGTCGGCACCTGGAGCGCCGAGGGCGTGATCCTGCTCGCCTCGGACGCAAGCCCCGGGGGCCCGCTGCTCCGCGCGCCGGCTGGCGGCGGCGAGACAGCACCCGCGACGGAATTGGACCCGTCGCGGAAAGAAACGTCACACCGCTTTCCGCAGTTCCTTCCCGATGGCCGCCATTATCTGTTTGTGGCTGCCGGGGCGGATGCGCGAGACCGCGCGGCGTATGTAGGCGATCTCAATTCCAACGACCGCCGTCCCCTGCCCGGCGTTGCCGCGGAGGTGAAGTATTCCTCCACCGGGCACCTCGTGTTCATCCGCGACGGGGCGCTCATGGCGCAGCCCTTCGATCCGGATCGCCTGGAGCTGACGGGCCAGGCGTTTCCCGTGGCCGATCCGTTCGCTCCAGCCACCGCGCTGACGTATCCGTTCTCGGTGTCCACAACCGGAACGCTCGCCTTCAGGACCAACTCAACCGCGGGCGGCATCACCGGGAGCACGCTCCTGTGGTGGTACGACAGGAAGGGAGCGCGTGGGGAGACGGTCGCCGCCCAGGCCGAGTTTCGAGGTCCGGAGCTGTCGCCCGACGGCAAGTACGTGGCCTTCGCGCGGGGCTCTCCCGCGGACATCTGGATCCTCGACGTCGCCAACGCCCGGACCGACCGGCTCACCAGCCACGCCGCGGATGATTCGAACCCCCGCTGGTCTCCGGACGGAAAGACCGTCGCATTTGATTCGGTTCGCGACGGCGCCGCGAATCTCTACGCGCGAGCGGTCAACGTGGTGGGCGACGAGACGCTGCTGCTGAAGACGGAGTCCGCCAAGGCCATGTCGGACTGGTCGCGCGATGGCAAGTATCTCGTCTACACGGCGGACAACGACATCTGGGCGCTGCCGCTGACCGGCGATCGAAAAACGGGCGATACGAGGGCGGGCGACGCGACGTCGAGCGAAGCCAAGCCCATCCAGGTGACCAGGACGCCGTTCATGGAAACGACGCCGCGGGTGTCGCCCGATGGACGATGGGTGGCCTACGCGTCGAACGAGCCGGGAGAGTACCGCGTGTACGTGCAGTCGTTTCCAGACCCTGGCTACAAGCAACTGGTCTCCACGGCGAGTGGCGTCGAGCCGCGCTGGAGCGGCGACGGAAAGGAGCTGTTCTACTTCACGGGAGGCACGTACCCACACACGGGCCCCACGGCAACCGTGATGGCCGTGTCGATGCAGGCCGCCGGATCGTCATTGACGGTTGGCGCCCCGGCGCTGCGGGCGCCTCGCGGGAATACCGGCACGACGAGCTACAGCGTGGCCGCCGATGGACGCTTCCTCATCCAGACCATCGTTCTCGGATTGGGGGGGGGATTGGGGACACGACCGGTCGGCACCAACCGCGAGTTCCCCGTGATGACGGTCATCTTGAATTGGGCGGGTGGGGCGGGTGAGGCAGGTGGGGCGGGGAGATAATGGGCCTCTCACAGGGCATGCGCGTTGGCTCGTGTGAGATTCTCGCTCCGCTCGGCGCGGGCGGGATGGGCGAGGTGTGGCGCGGGCGCGACACCAGGCTGGGTCGCGACGTGGCGGTCAAGGCGCTCCCCGATGCGTTCGCCCACGACGCCGACCGCCTGGCCCGCGTCGAGCGCGAAGCGCAAGTGCTGGCCGCGCTCAATCATCCCAACCTCGCCATCATCCACGAACTGAACGAGGTCGCGGGCTCGAAGTACCTGATCCTCGAGCTGGTCGAAGGCGAGACGCTGGCCGAACGCATCGCGCGGGGCCCGGTTCCCATCACGAACGCCCTGGACATCGCGCTGCAGATGGCCCGTGCGGTGCAGGCGGCGCACGACAAAGGCATCGTGCACCGGGATCTGAAACCGGCCAACGTCAAGATCACGCCCGAGGGGCGCGTCAAGGTCCTCGACTTCGGCCTCGCGAAGATCGACGAGCCGGCGGGCCCTTCCGGCAACCTGTCGTTCTCGCCCACCTTCAGCGCCGGCCAGACCGAGGCCGGGATGATCCTGGGCACGGCCGCCTACATGAGTCCCGAGCAGGCCCGCGGCAAGGAAGTGGATCGGCGCACCGACGTATGGGCGTTCGGGTGCGTGCTGTACGAAATGCTGACGGGACGCCAGCCGTTCCCGAATGGGGAGACGCTGTCGGACACGCTGGCTGGCATCCTCGTTCGCGAACCCGACTGGCAGGCGCTGCCGGAGGCGACGCCGCCAAAGATCCGGGCGCTCCTCGAACGCTGCCTGCGGAAGGATGAACGGCGCCGCATCCGCGACATGGGTGACGCGCGCATCGCGATCGAGGAGGCGCGCAGCGAGTCCGAGGCCAGCGCCGCCGCCGCAGCCGTGCCCAGGGCCTCACGACGCCGCGAGGTTGTATTCGGCGCGCTCGCACTGGTGTTTCTGCTTGTGGCGGCCGGTCTGGCCGCCCGACTGTTCCTGCAGACAGCGCCTCAGACGCCGGCCGTCCGACTGGACCTTCCCACGCCGGTCGGCATGCCGAACAGCTTCTACCTGTCGCCTGACGGGAAGAAGCTGGCGTTTGTGACGAGCCCTGCGGCTCCCGGACGGATCTGGGTTCGCTCGCTCGACTCGGCCGCTGCCGAACCCCTTCCCAGCACCGAGGGGATCGTCGCGCCTGCTCTTTTTTACTTTGGTGGAAACCTCGGTCAGAACAACGCCCTGTTCTGGTCGGCGGACAGCCAGTACATCGGATTCATCGCCGAGGGCCAGCTCAAGAAAGTGGCGGCTGCGGGAGGACCCGCCCAGGTCCTGGCGACCCTGCCCCCGGCCGGGAACTACTTTGGCACGTGGAGCCAGAACGGAGTGATCCTGATCGCCTCGGACGCGATTGCGGGCGGCCCGCTGCTCCGCGTGCCGGCGGCCGGCGGCGAACCGGGGCCGGCAACCGAACTGGACAAGACCCGGAACGAACAATCCCACCGTTTTCCCCATTTCCTGCCCGATGGACGGCACTATCTCTACCTGGCCACGGGCAGCGATGCGCGCGACCGCGTGGTCTATGTCGGCACGCTTGATTCGGCGGAGCGGCATCCGCTCGAGGGGATTGCGGCCGAGGTGAAATACTCGAGCGGCCACCTCGTTTTCGTGCGCGACGGCGCGTTGATGGCGCAGCCGTTCAACCTGGATCGCCTGGCGCTCGCCGGCGATGCGTTTCCGGTGGCGGACCGGTTCGCGCCGGCCGGGGCGCTGACCTGGTCGTTCACGGCTTCCACTAATGGCATCCTGGCGTACCGCGCGGCCGTTGCCGGCGCCGGGGGCGTCGCCAGCCACGAGCTGGTCTGGCGCGCCCGCCAAGGCACGCGACTCACGGTGGCGGGCGCCGAAGCCGAATACCAGGGTCCGGAGCTCTCACCCGACGGGAAATTCGTGGCGTTCGCGCGAGGCTCGCCGGCCGACATCTGGACGCTGGACATCGAAAAAAATGTGTCCAGCAAGTGGACCACCGATGCGGCCGCCGATCTCAACCCGCGTTGGTCGCCGGACGGAAAGAGCCTGGCGTTCGATTCGGCGAGAGACGGCGTGGCCAACCTCTACCAGCGCGCGGTCGGCGTCAGCGGCGCCGACACGCTGGTCTTCAAGAGCGAAGGCGCAAAGAGCCTGTCGGACTGGTCGCGCGACGGAAAGTACCTGGCCTATGTGGAGGGGAACGACGTGTGGGCCCTGCCCCTCACGGCGAAGCCCGGCGATCCGACAGCCGGCGAACCAAAGCCCATTCAGGTGACGAAGACGTCGTTCATGGAAAGCGTCCCGAGAATCTCACCCGACAGCCGCTGGATCGCCTACGTCTCCAACAAGTCGGGACAGAACGAGGTGTACGTCCAGTCGTTCCCGGAGCCCGGCATCGAGCAGCAGGTGTCGACGGGTGCCATCGGGTCGGGTCCCACTCTTGCCCAGCCGCGTTGGAGCCGCGACGGCAAGGAACTCTTCTACTTTGTGCCCAACCCGGGGCGCATCATGGCGGTGTCGATCAAGCCGGCCGGAACGTCGCTGAACGCGGCCGCTCAGGTGGAGCTGTTCCGTCACCCTGGGTTTCCGGGATTCGCCAGCCTGTTCAACGTCACCTCCGACGGCCGCTTCCTCTTCCAGTTGGCCCCCAGCGCTGCCGCATCCACGAACCCCGGCGCCGGCAACCCTCAGAACTTCGCCGCGCAAGCGCCGATCACCGTCATCATCAACTTCGCCGGGCATCGGGCGCGTGAACGCTGATTGCAGGGGGTTCCGCGGAGGAAGAGGCCGCACGCGTGCCAGACATCTCCTCTGGCCTACACCGTGACAATTGAGGCACGTTTCTCCGACCACAGGAGACGGCTACCCCGCGGAGCGGGGCGAAACCAATGCTGCACCGGCGAGGCGGAGCCAATCCGTTCTTCCGGGCGATTCGACGCGGAGCTTCGCTGTGTCCTGCTCGCGCAACTGCTGAATCTCGCGGGCGCTGCGAGCGTAGCTGTAGTGCTCTTCCCCATCCGTCGTGAGCTGAACTTCGACGATCGGATCGACGAGGACGAACCGCCGGCCCTCGCGCGTCGGGTACGCGTACCAGAAGCGATCGCTCGTCTCGAGCCATCGAGGCGTGACGGTGGTGTCGAACACGAGCTTCGACACCTTTTGCGACGTCCATTGAGCGGCCAGGGCATAGTTGGGCGCCGCCGCCTCGGGCTCCTGCGCTCCGAGCGGCGAACCCGCCGCGACGGCCGCGACGATGATGCCAAGGCTGAGCGCGCGTCGAAGACGTGTGGCAGGGTTCAGCATGGACGTGCTCCTCGAAAAGTGACGGATGGCCTGTCCGGCAGGCGCATGCTAACGCGGACGAGGGGATCGGAGGAAAGTGCGCCCAGGCTCGGCGCCGTGGCGCGGCCGCCAGCCCCTAGGCCGTGCGCGCCGCACGCGTCCACACGTGGTTCGGCCGGAGATACGCGACCTCGAACCCGAGTCGGCGCAGGTTCCGGAACGACGGGGCGGCTTTTGCGAGCGAGTCCTCAGCGGTTTCGACGCTCACCCAGCGACAACCGACCGCGGCGGCGACGCGAAGACGTTCGCCAACCAGGATCTGCTGCGCCCCGCGCCCGCGATGCTCAGCGGCCGTGCCGGCAAATCCCAACCAGGCGGCGGGCCCCGCGATGTACATCGCGGCGGCCGCGACCGGTGTCGGGCCGTCATAGGCGAGGTAGTGTCGCCATGAGGCTCGTCCCACCGCCTGAGCGGCGAGAGGAGCAATCGCGGGCGGATAGCCGAAGGCAGCCGACACGATCTGGCCGAAGAGACTGGCCTCGGTCGGGCCGACCGGCCGCACATCCAGACCCGACGCCGGAACGGAGGGCAGGTCTGCCACTTCGCGCGACAGCCGAACCCAGTTGTTGTAGTGCGGCAGACCCCGGCGCTCGAGGCGTGCCACAAGCGCCTCGTGTTCGCCGACCGGGGCCACTGGCACGAAGAACCGCGGCGCCCCCAGACGCTGGATGGTTTCGAGGACCTCGTCGAGTTGGTCGTCCGAGACGGCGCCGTGCAGGCCCAGGCCAAGGACCCGATTGAGTGCCAGTACGTCGACGCGGCTCGCGGCAATCACCGTAGCCTCGCCCACCTGCTGCACCGACAGGCCGCAGGGTTCGGCCACGGCGGGGACGGCGGCACGGTAGAGGTCCGTCAGCGCCGCGATCTCGGCCTGCTCCAGCGCCGCGATGGATGGTGTCACCGCGCCCATTGTACGGATCGGAGGCGAAGGTCGTCGATTGAGATTTCGGGGAATCAAGCGATCGAATCGCCCGGGGGGCCGTCCCGCATCACCATGCCACCATCGCCTGCTCGAAGAGCGCTGCCAGCTCGTCCGGCCCGGCCGGTCGCGGCGAGAGCTTCGTCACACGATGCTGGGGCAGGGTGCCCTCGACGAGCGCCCCGATGTCGGCTGCCGAGTAGCCGATGGCGCGGAGCCCGTTGGGCACCTTCAGCTCGCGCATGAACCAGGTGATGCGATCAGCCAGGATCGCGCCGGCGTCCTGAGCCTTCGCGCCCGAGATGTCGGCCCCTAGCGCCTCCGCCGCTTGCAGATGCCGCTCGGGGCTGGCAGGGGCGGTGAATCGGAAGACCGCAGGCGCGTTCAGGATCACCGAGATGCCGTGCGGCACGAGCGGATGCGGCACGCCGTAGCCGGGCGCGCGGTAGGCCTTCACGTGCCCCGAGACGGGATAGGACATGCCGTGCGGCAGGTGCACGCCCGCGTTGCCGAAGCCCACGCCGGCATAGGCCGCCGCCAGCAGCATCTCGGACCGCGCCACCTCGTCTGAGGGATCCGCGACCGCCCGCACGAGGTACTTGGCCACCATGCGCATCGCCTGAAGGGACCAGACGTCGCTGATCGGGTTCGAGCCCTGATAGGCGGGGCGCAGCGACGGCCGATCCGGCCGCGGGCGCTGGTGGAACGGCATCGCGGTGAACGACTCGATCGCGTGACTGAGGATGTCGAGGCCGCTCGACGCCGCCACCTCGGACGGCATCGTGCGGGTGTTGTCGGGATCGAGCAGACCCAGCGTCGGTTTGAGCCGCCGGTTCGCGATGCCGGTCTTCGCGTGCAGCCGCGTGAGATCGAAGATGCTCACCCCCGTCGTCTCGCTGCCCGTCCCCGCGGTGGTGGGGATGGCGATGAGCGGCTTGAGCGGGCCCGGAATCGGCAGCCCCTTGCCGATCGGCGGATTGACGTAGTCGAGGAAGTCCGCCGGCGGGAACGTCGTGTAGAGATTGACGGCTTTGGCCGTGTCGATGGTGGAGCCGCCGCCGACGGCGACCAACGCGTCGTAGTCGCCCTCGCCGGCGAACCGAATCGCGTCGCCGAACGACTCGTCGGTTGGCTCGACACGGACGCGGTCGTAGACGGCATGAGCGATGGCATTGGCGTCGAGGGAGTCGAGCACGGTTTGCACTGGACCAAGCGATCGGAGCGCCGGGTCGGCGACGACGAGCACGCGACTGGCGCCGATGTCGGCGAGGTCGAACCCGACCTCCCGAGTGACACCTCGCCCGAAGCGAATCGACGAAACGGCCAGTTCGAACGCGGTGTCGAGGCTCATAGGAAAGCCAGTCTACTTGTCTTCGACCGGTGTTCCTCGTGAGTCCCGCTCACGACCGTCGGCGGCTGCGTGCTATCGTGCGACGCATGGCACCCAACGATTCCGCCGGCCGCGCGACCCGCCTCGTCATCCTGGCGCTTTCCGGCTTCGTCCTCTCCGTCGTCGCCGGCGTGGGCCTGCCGGTGGGCGCCGCGGCCGGCTTCGGCACTCAAACCGCCCAGCTTCCGGCGGGCATCACGCGGGCAGAACTGGTCAACAACGCCGCCGTCTTGATTGCCCGCCTCGGCATGGCGCCTGGCGCGCGCGAAGACGTCCACACGCACCCGTTCTCGGCCATCGTCGTGCAGATGGGGGCGGGCGAGGTGGACATGCGGCTCGGCGACGCGCGGACGACCAGCCGGCGCGCGCATGGCTCGGTCGATTTCATCCCGAAAGAGGTGCCTCACGCCGCCGCCAACGCGGGCCGTGAGCCGTTCGACGTCGTGACGATCGCGCTCAAGCCGGACCGCCGGCCGGGCGGCGACGCACCGGCCACCGCGCCGCCGGCAGGCATCACGCGCACGCCGGTCCTGGAGAATGCCGAGGCGCGCGTCGCACGGGTCGCCTTCGCGTCGTCCGCGCGCGAGCCGGTGCATGCGCACCCGTTCGACCTGGT
>JBQTIE010000309.1:0-4321 GCA_052389315.1 Acidobacteriota bacterium | reverse complement strand
GCGTGCGCGACGTGCCACGGTGCCGACGGCCGAGGCGCCTCCCGCGCGCTCGTCGCGTTCGACGACCCGTTGCCGGATTTCACCGACTGCAGCTTCGCCTCGCGCGAGCCAGACGAGGACTGGCTGGCGGTCGTGCACAGCGGAGGTCCCGCTCGAGCCTTCGGTCGCATGATGCCGGCGTTTGGCGAGGCGCTTTCCGAAGCGCAGATGCGCGACATTCTCGTTTACGTTCGCACGTGGTGCGCGGACAACGCATGGCCGCGCGGAGAGCTGAACCTGCCACGTGCGCTCGTTACCGAAAAGGCATATCCCGAAGACGAAACGGTCGTGTCGTCCGTCATCTCAGCAGAAGCCGGCGGCCTCGTTCTCAACACGCTCATCTACGAACGCCGCTTCGGCCCGCGCAACCAGATCGAGGTCGTGATTCCGTTCGGCCTGGTCGGCAGCGAGCATCCGGCGTCCAACGGCTGGGGCATGGGGCCTGGCGACCTCACCTTGGGGCTCAAACGTGCCGTGGCGCACAGCCTCACGCGCGGCAGCATTCTGAGCGTGGCCGGCGAAGTCGGGCTACCCGTCGGCGACGAAAGCCTCGGGCTGTCGAAACGCACGCCTGTCTTCGAGCCCTTCGTCGCCTTCGGGCAGATTCTGCCTGCCGCCGGTTTTCTCCATGCTCAGGCTGGCGTCGAGCTGCCGGTCCACGAGTCGCGTGCGGAGCGAGAGGCGTTCTGGCGCGTCGCGCTGGGCCGGACGTTCAGTCAGAACCGCTGGGGCCGCGCCTGGTCGCCGATGGTCGAACTGCTCGCCTCACGCGAGCTCGACGCCGGGCAGGCCACCCGCTGGGACCTGCTGCCGCAGATGCAGGTCACACTCAGCACACGCCAGCACGTCATGATCAACGCGGGCGTTCGCGTGCCTCTCACCAGCCGAACCGGGAGATCCGCGCAGGTGATGTTCTACCTGCTCTGGGATTGGTTCGACGGCCCCTTCTTCGAGGGCTGGTAGCGTGCGGGCCCTTCCAATCGTCGCGACGCTGGTGTGGCTCCCGACCCTGCTCGCCTCGACAGCGCCCACGGCCTCGTCACAATCGTCGTCGTCGCGCGCCGCGCAGCGCGTCCCGGCGCTCTTCGAGACCGCGAACCGCTGTCAAGCGTGTCATAACGGCCTGAGCACTCCGTCGGGTCTCGACGTGTCGATCGGGCTCGACTGGCGCGCATCGATGATGGCGCACTCGGCGCGGGATCCATACTGGCAGGCCGCCGTCCGGCGCGAGATGCTCGACCATCCCGCGGCCGCCGCTGAGATCGAACGTGAGTGCTCGCGCTGCCACATGCCGATGGCCCATGTCACCGACGAAGCTGCCGGCCGCCAGGCCAAGGTGTTCGATCACCTGCCGGTCGGCCGAGTGGGCGGGGCGATGGCGGCTCTCGCGGCCGACGGTGTCTCCTGTACGGTCTGCCATCAGATTCAAAAGGACAAACTCGGCACGCCGGAGAGCTACACGGGCCACTTCGTCGTCGACACGTCGTCGCCGGCAGACACGCGTACCATCTTCGGACCGTTCTCGATCGAGCCCGGACTGCAGCGTGTGATGCACTCCGCGTCCACGTTCCAGCCAAGCGAAGCTCCACACATTCAATCGTCCGAGCTGTGCGCGACGTGCCACACGCTGTACACGACGACACTCGGTGCCGACGGCAAACCGATAGGGTCGCTGCCCGAGCAGGTGCCGTATCTGGAGTGGCGGCACAGCGCGTATCGCGACACCAAGAGCTGCCAGGCGTGTCACATGCCGGTCGTGCAGGAGCCGGTGCGCGTTTCCAGCACGCTCGGCGAGCCGCGCGACGACGTTTCGCGCCATACGTTTCGCGGTGCCAACTTCTGGATGCTCCGAGTCCTCAACCGCTTCCGTGCGGAGCTGGGAGTCGACACGTTGCCTCAGGAGCTCGAGCGCGCGGCCGACGATACGCTTGCGCATCTCGAGCGCGACACGGCCTCGATCGCCATCGATCGTCTGGTGCGTGGCGACGATGAGCTCGCCTTCGAGGTGACGGTGCGCAATCGATCCGGCCACAAGCTGCCGACGGCCTATCCATCGCGGCGCGCGTGGCTGCGCGTCATCGTGCGGGACGCCACGGGTCTCAGCCTGTTCACGTCGGGAGCCGTCGAGCCGTCTGGCATTATCAGCGGCAACGACAACGACCGTGACCCGTCGGCGTTTGAACCTCATCACGCCGAGATCTCTCGTCCGGAGCAGGTTCAGATCTACGAGAACATCATGGTCGACGGCGCGGGCGTCGTGACGACAGGGTTGCTGTCGGGCGTCAGGTTCGTCAAGGACAACCGGCTGCTGCCTGACGGATTCGACAAGTCCACTGCCGCGGCGGACATCGCGGTGCGCGGAGAGGCCTCTGGCGACCCGGACTTCGAGGCTGGAGGCGACCGCCTGCGCTACCGCATCGCAGTCGGCGCGCCGGGACCACTGACCATCGAGGCGAGTTTGCTGTACCAGTCCGTGGGCTATCGGTGGGCTCAGAATCTGCGCCTGCGTCCGGCGCCGGAGACGGACCGCTTCGTCCGCTATTACGAGTCGATGAGCCAGGCGACGGTGGCGCGCCTCGCACACGCGTCTGTCGTTGCGCCGTGAGAAAAAGGGGTCTGACCCCTTTTGACGAAGTGTGAAAAAGGGGTCTGACCCCTTTTGACAAAGTGTGAAGAACCAGGCAGCGCGGGCCGGAAATGTCGCAGAAAATGCCGTGAGGTGATGGTAAGCACATGCGTCGGGCGCGCGTAGTTTTCTTTGTGACCCCGTTTCGCGCCGTTGCCACCCTCCTGGTCGCGATCGCCTTGGGCTCGTCCGGGCGACTCATCGCGCAGCCCCCCCAAGGGCCCCCGGGGGGCGGCGGTCGCGGCGGCGTCAGCCCCGGGCAGCGTGGCCTGGCGCCGGGACAGCAAAACGGGCCCATTCCGCCCCGCGGCGTGCGCGGCGGCGAGGCTCCTCGCGGCAACTCGACACTGCGGGGGTTTGTCGTCGCCGCCGATACGGGCAGCCCCATCCGTCGCGCGCAGGTGCGCATTTCCGGCCAGGGGGCCGGCGGCCGTCTCGCCACGACAGACGAGCAGGGTCGCTTCGAGTTCAAGGAGCTTCCCGCCGGCCGCTTCACGCTGACCGCGTCCAAGGGAGGCTTCGTCACGCTGCAGTACGGTCAGCGCCGGCCGTCCGAGGCGGGGACGCCCGTCGATGTCGGCACCAACCAGGTCGTGGAGAAGATCGTCATCGGCCTCCCCCGCGGCAGCGTCATCACCGGGCGGATCACGGACGAGTTCGGCGAGCCCGTGGCCAACGCGATCGTCACGGCGATGCGCTATGGCTATTCAGCCGGGGCACGCCGGCTCCTGCCGGGCGGCGGCAACTCGCGCGACACCACCGACGACCAGGGCCACTTCAGGCTGTTCGGCCTCACGCCGGGCGACTATGTCATCAGCGCCGCGTTCCGCGCGGGCGGAGATGTCACCGATCCCGCCGGCGAACCCTCGGGGTACGCACCCACGTACTATCCTGGGACCCTTAGTGCTGCCGAGGCACAGCGAGTCACGGTCGCGATGGCCCAGGAACAGACCGGTGTGGCCTTCTCGCTGATCGCCACGCCGCTGGTGCGCGTGACCGGTGCGGCGATCAGCTCACAAGGCATTCCCGTCACGAACGGCGTCGTCGTGCTCACGCCCTCGAACGCGATCATCGGCGGTGGGGGGATGATGCAGGCCGCCAACGGACGCCTCGACGCGTCCGGCCAGTTCCGTATTTCGAACGTCGCGCCTGGCCGGTACGTCGCGCACGTGCGCACGATTGGTGGCGGCCCTGGTGGCGCTGGACCTTTTGGCGGACGCGGTGGCGCGGGTCTGCGCGGGGGCGCCGGCGCCGATCCCTTCGCTGAGTTCGGTCGCCAGGAGCTCACGGTTGGTGCCGACAATCTGGACGGCGTTGTCATCGTGACCGGTCCTGGCGCGAGGGTCATCGGACAGATCACGACCGATGCCAGCGTGCCGCCATCGATTCGCCCGCAACAAGTACAGGTCAACGCCAGGCTCGCCCAGCCTGGCGAACAAGCCATGCCGGGCGTGGGCGGCAATGCTCGCGTCAACGCGGACTGGAGCTTCGAGATCACCGGGCTCAGCGACCCGCGGCTCTTCCGCGTTGGCGTCCCCCAGGGCTGGACGTTGAAGTCGGTCTTGCTCGCTGGTCAGGACATCACGGATGTGCCGCTGGACTTTGCCCCTGGTCAGACGGTGACAGGTCTGCAGATCGTGTTGTCGGAAAAGATCA
>JBQTIE010000308.1:0-13227 GCA_052389315.1 Acidobacteriota bacterium | reverse complement strand
AGCCTCGCTAGACTTTCTCGGCGGTTTGAGGCCTCCACCGTCGCCAGCGACGACCCCACGGGGACCAAACGCGGCACAGATGCCACAGTTTGGTCTCAGGCGGAGCTTCGCTGGGGTCCTCGCGGTCCCTCAATCCTCTCTCGGTCGAAAGGCGGCCCGCGTGGTCGCCGGCTCGATCACCAGGAACGCGACCGCGGACCCGACGCCGACCGCGACGAGCAGCGCGCTCCACGCGGCATGGTCCGCCGACAAGGTCACCCCCGCCACCACAAGCAGCGAGGCGAAAGTGAGGTCGGCGGCGCGAAGCCATCGCCGCAGGTCTTCGAGCTGCGCGGGCAAATCTTCGGGGTAGACGCGTGCCGAGAACACCAGGTGGAGGCGGAGCGTGACCGCCACCACGGCCGCGGCGAGCAACGAGAAAAAGAAGGCCAAGCCTCCCCGGCCCAGCGGACCGCGCAACGTCCACGCGGGCACGACCATCGCGCTGTAGGCGATCGAAATGGCGATCTGATGGAAGCGCCACCACCACATGGCGGAGGACAGCGGGACGTCCGGTGCGACGGGAACGGCGGGTGCGCCGGGTTGGTGGGGCGTGGTGCGGTGCGGCGGCGCGTCAGGTGCAGGGGGCGCGGTGCGGTGCGGAAGAACGGCAGGTGTGCGCGGCGCCCTGCGTTGCGTGGTCACGTCAGGCTTCCGGGGTGTCGCGCTTGCCGCGGCCAGATCCTGGAGCGCCGCGACGAGGTCGCGGGAGGAGGGAAAGCGCGCGGCGGGATCCTTCTGCAGGCACCGCTGGATGACGGCCCAGTGGGGCAGCGGGAGAACGGATGGCTGCGCCGGCGGTGGGTCGGTGGCGAGGATGTGCGCGATCACCGACGGCATCGACCGGCCCCCGAACGGATGCCGGCCCGTCGTCAGCTCGTACAGCATGACGCCGAGGGCGAAATGGTCCGCACGAAAATCCGTCTCGCGGCCCAGCAGCTGCTCCGGTGACATGTACGGCGGCGTGCCGGCGACCATGCCCGTCTGCGTCCAACGCGTCCGGGACAGTCCTTCGTGGACCCCCTCGTCGAAGAGCGCGAGGCCGAAGTCGAGCACCTTGAGGGCGCCCTCGCCCGTCCGCATGACGTTTTCCGGTTTGAGGTCGCGGTGCACGATGCCGCGCTCGTGGGCGGCGCAAAGCGCCTGGGCGATCGCCAAGGCGGTTGCGGCCGCCGCCTTCGGCGTGGACCGACCGCGAGTGATCTCGGCGCGAAGCGTCTCGCCGTCCAGGAACTCCGACACGATGTAAACCTGGTCATCCACCTCCTCGAGTGCGAACACCATGGCAATGCCGGGATGCGACAGCAGCGCGGCAGCCCGCGCCTCCTGCCGAAGCCGCTGGCGCTGACGCTCCTCGCCAGCCAGGTCCGGAGACAGGCACTTCACCGCGACCCGGCGATTGAGCCGGGTGTCGAGGGCTTCGTAGACCACGCCCATCCCCCCGCGGCCCACGAGACGGACGATGCGATACGCGCCGATTGAGTGGCCGGGCTCGAGCGGGGGAGGCAAGGCAATGAAGTCCGCGGCTGCGGCCTCGACGGCGCCGGGATGATCGGCTGCGGCGGGCTGGACCATGAACTCGCCGGCGCGCTCATGTGCGTCGATGAGCGATCGCACGTCGGATTTGATGTCGTCTGGTTCGCCAGACTGCTCGATGAAGGGCGCGCGCGCCGTGGTCGGCAACGCGACCGCCTGTTCGAACAGAAAGCCAATCCGCTCCCAGCGATTGCTCATCGGCCCCCGGTCAGTTCGCGCAAGAGCCAGGCGCGCGCGATCGTCCAATCGCGCTTGACAGTGGCCGGCGAGAGGCTCAATGCGTCTGCCGTTTCTTCGACGCTCAGGCCCCCGAAGTAGCGGAGCTCGACGACCCTGGCCTGGCGGACGCTGAGGGAGGCGAGTCGATCGAGGGCCGCGTCGAGCGCCACAAGGTCCACGCCCTGCTCGCGTGGTGCGTCCCGGGCCAGGAGGTTCTCGTCCAGCGTGATGCGCTCGGGATCGCCTCCCCGCTTGGCGGCCCGTCGCGCTCGGGCCCGCTGAACCAGAATCTGCCGCATCGACAGAGCGGCGATGGCCAGAAAATGTGTCCGGCTCTGCCAGGTGCGTTTCCGCTCGCCGATCAGTCTCACATACGCTTCGTGCACGAGCGCCGTCGCCTGGAGGGTTTGTCCCGGGCGCTCCCTCCGCAGGTAGTTGGCGGCGAGCCGGCGAAGCTCGTCGTAGACGAGTGGCATCAGGGCCGACACCGCGAGCTGGTCGCCGCTTTGCGCCTTCTGCAGGAGGTCCGACGCGTCGGACACGAGATAGAGTGTAGCGGTGTTGGACCGGCGCCTGACAGTGGATGCGTCTCCTGCACCAGAGCCTCCACGGCGAGGCTGTCTGCTGGAACAGCCTCAGACCGTCAGGCATGTGACGGAACCAGGGCCTCGTGAGCCGTCATGTTGTCTTGCCCCGCCGCCGGCGGGGCAGTCGCCTTGACGGAGAAACGAGACTCATCTTGTCAACATTCGGGGCCGTCAAGGCTCCTAGCGAAGCTGCGCCTCAAACCGTCGAGAGAGTCAGTCGCTCCGCTTCGCGAGGAGCCCATATCTTGTCTTGCCCCCGCTCCGCAGGGGCAGCTGTGCTTGCTCCAAACGAATCGACAGGTTCGTACACATTTCACACCAGCAAGCACAGCTAGTCGCGGAGGCGGCGGTCGTCGATCTCGATCGACTGCTTCATCCGCTGAAAGGTCGCGTCGTAGGTGGCGAGTTCATCCTGCGGCGCAACGCTGATGAAGTAGAGCAGGCTGCCATCGCGCAGCAGCAGCGTCGAGAGGCCGACGGCTTCGGCCCCCCCCGTGGCCTCGGACACGTTCCTGAGCGTCGTCGAAAGGGCCGTGCGCCCGCCGATGCGCTCGCGAATGTAGCCGCCGCCTTGGCGGCTGAGTCGCGGGTTGGCGCGCTGGAGGCTTTCGAGCAGCTCGTCGGTGCCCTCCTGGTGCGAGTGCGCCTCGCCTGAGACCACGCCCACCTGGAAGCCGTGCGTGAAGCCGTCCTGACCGCCGCGCCCACGATAGAAGGCGCCGTCGGGTGCAAACGTGACGCTGCCGCGGTCGCTCACCTGCCGCCAGTTGGCCGGCACCTGGAGGCGCATGAAGTCGCCGACACGCAGCTGCTGGTAGCGTGAGGACGGCGGATCCACTCCTCCACGAGACGTCGTCGGCTCGGCGCGCCCACCCCCGGTCGGCAGGCGCCGCCCGCTCGCCTTGGCCCGCGCGATTTGCTCGGCGGTGAAGGCAGGGGGCAGTCCTCGCAGGCGCGCGTGAATGGCGGTGAACTCCTCGTCGGAAGGCATTCGGCCCTCGATGCGCAGCATGCCCGCTTCGCGCATGATGGCTTCGTACCGGTTGCCAGGACTGGGGTGGCTGCTCAGCCATTCCGGCCCCCCCGACCCGCCACTTTTCGCCTCGATCGTCCGAAACATCTCGGCCATGTGTCGCGGGTCGTACCCGGCGCGGGCCATGATCTGCGCGCCGAGCAGGTCGGCCTGCCGCTCGTACTCCCGGCCGAACTTCAGGAAGTAGGCGCCGAGGCCGAAGCTGGAGGTCTGGGCAATGACGCTGCCCGCCGCCCCGCCGACAATCGCGCCGAGCACTTGCCCCGCCACCGCGCCGATCTGGAACCGCTGGCCCTTGGTGGCCTGGGCCGTGCCGTGACGCAGGGCGACGTGGGAGATCTCGTGCGCCATCACCCCGGCGGTCTCCCCCTGTGTCTTCGCGGCTTCGATCATGCCGCGGTGCAAGAACATCGGGCCGCCGGGCAAGGCGAAGGCGTTGATTTCGGCCTGGTTGACGACCTCAAAGGTGTAACGGAATTCGCGGTTGCTGAACTGCTGGGGGATGGCGCGCACGAGATCGCGCCCGACGCGTTCCACCCACGCGCTCACTCGGTCGTCGTCGAGCAGCGGGAGCTCTCGGCGCACCTCGGCGGCCGCTTCCTGGCCGATCTGCACGTCCTGGGCGGGCGTGTACTTGTTCCGGTCGAGCTTGATCGGGGTCTGGCCCGTCACGGGCGGCACGGTTGCCGCCACGAGCGCCGCGATCAAGAGCGCGTGACGCGCACGCGCGATCAGCCGACTCCTCATGGTCCACAGATTACACAGATTACACAGAATATTTGGGTTCACAGAGCACGCTCGGATCAACACAGCACGCCAGCGCGACACTGAACATTCGGGCCCGCAGCTCCGGTCGGTCGTCGAACCGGGTCTTGCGGTGACGTGCACGCACACGGTCTTCATCGCACCGTGGGGAGTCGATGTCGTGACGCGGCATCACGGCCGCTCGATGCTCAGGGTCTTGATGACGATGTCCGTCGCAGGGCGATCCTGCGACCCGGTCTTCGTCTTCCCGATGCGCTGGACAACATCCATCCCTTCGACGACCTCGCCGAAGATGGCGTGTTTACGGTCGAGCCATGGGGTGGGAACCAGCGTCACGAAAAACTGGCTGCCGTTGGTGTTGGGGCCGGCGTTGGCCATCGACAGCAGGCCGGGACGGTCGTGCTTCAAGCCCGGACCGAACTCGTCGGCGAACTGGTAGCCTGGGCCGCCGCGGCCGTTCCCCAGCGGACAGCCCGCCTGCAGCATGAAGCCGTCGATCACGCGGTGGAAGATCAAGCCGTCGTAGAACGGGCGCGTGACCTGCTGGCTCGACGCCGGATCGGTCCACGTCTTGGTGCCCTCGGCCAGGCCGGCGAAGTTGGCGACTGTCTTCGGTGCCAGGTCGTCGAACAGCCGAGCTTTGAAATCGCCTTCGCTCGTGCGGAAGATCGCGTAGGTCATCTCATGATCTGGGATCGGGGAGGCGGTGCCCGTCAACGAAAATCCGCCACCGACCTGAACTCTCGAGCTGGGTGCGCACAGGCGAGGAGCCCGGAAGGTAGAATCCCAGGATGGTGCCCACTCACCACGTGCTGCCCTCGGAGGTCGCCGCCGCGATTGCGCGCGGTGCCCATGCTGATCCGTTCGCCGTGCTCGGACCTCACGACGTCACGCTCGACGAGGGACCTGCCCTGGTGATTCGTACGTGCCGCCCCCACGCGGCGGCCGTGCACGTCGTCGATGTCGGCCGGAACCGGATGTGGCCGATGAAGCGCGTGCACCCGGACGGCCTCTTCGAGATGGTCTTCACCGAGACGTCGCGCGACACCTTCGACTATCGCCTCCGCGTCACGTGGCCGGATGGAACGCAGGTGACCCACGACGATCCCTATCGATATGGCCCTGTGCTGACGGATTTCGATCAGCACCTGTTCACCGAGGGCCGGCACGTGCGGGCGTTCGACCGCCTGGGGGCGCGGCCCATGGTGCACGGGTTTCGTGCCGGCGTGCACTTTGCCGTCTGGGCCCCGAACGCCCGGCGGGTGAGCGTCGTCGGTGACTTCAACGGGTGGGATGGCCGCGTGCATCCGATGCGAGCCCTCCGGCACTCCGGACTCTGGGAAATCTTCATCCCGGATCTCGGGGCCGGGGATCGCTACAAGTTCGAAGTGGTCGCGCGCGACGGGCAGATGGTGCTCAAGGCCGATCCGTGCGGGCGCTATTTCGAGACGCCGCCGCGCACCGCGTCGATCGTCTGGAACACCGAGAACTATCAGTGGGGCGACGAGGAATGGATGACGGGCCGGCGCACGAAGGGCGGGTGGCTCGCGGCCCCCATGTCGATCTACGAGGTGCACCTCGGCAGCTGGCGGCGACACGTGGACGGCAGTCCGCTGTCGTATCGGGAGTTGGCCACGACGCTGGTGCCGTACGCCAAGGACATGGGCTTCACGCACCTCGAGCTGCTGCCGGTGATGGAACACCCCTTTGCCGGGTCCTGGGGATATCAGGTGATCGGGTTCTTCGCGCCGACCAGCCGCTTCGGCCCCCCGGAAGACTTCAAGTTCTTCGTGGACGCGTGTCACCAGGCGGGGATCGGCGTGATTCAGGACTGGGTGCCGGGCCATTTCCCGAAAGACCTGCACGGCCTCGGCCGCTTCGACGGGACCGCGCTCTACGAACATGCCGACCCGCGGCAGGGCGAGCATCAGGACTGGGGGACGCTGATTTTCAACTACGGCCGCCGGGAGGTGCAGTCGTTCCTGCTCAGCAACGCACTGTCCTGGATCGAGCAGTTTCACGTGGATGCCCTGCGCGTCGATGCGGTGGCGTCGATGCTGTATCTGGACTATTCCCGCCGGGCCGATGCCTGGGTGCCGAATGAATTCGGCGGCCGGGAGAACCTCGAAGCCATCGAGTTCCTGAAAGAGCTGAACCGGATGATTGGGGCCGAGCATCCAGACGTGCCGCTCATCGCAGAGGAGTCGACGTCGTGGCCGGGGGTGAGCCGGCCCGTGTACCTGGGCGGGCTCGGGTTCACCTTCAAATGGAACATGGGCTGGATGCACGACATGCTGGATTACTGCCAGCAGGATCCCGTCTATCGGAAGTACCAGCACGAGCGCATCACCTTCTCGCTGCTCTACGCGTTCTCGGAGAACTTCATTCTCCCGTTCTCCCACGACGAAGTCGTCCACGGCAAGCGGTCGATGCTCGACAAGATGCCCGGCGATGCCTGGCAGAAACACGCGACGCTGCGCGCCTTGTTCGGTTACATGTACGCGCACCCCGGCAAGAAGCTCATGTTCATGGGCGGCGAGATCGCGCAGTGGCGCGAGTGGAACCATGACGCAGAGCTCGACTGGCAGGCGCTCGATCATCCGCTACATGCCGGCATGCAGCGATGGGTCAAGGATCTCAATCGCGCCTATGTGGACGAGTCGTCGTTGTGGGCGCAGGATTTCGTCTCCGACGGGTTCCGATGGATCGACTGCCACGATCACGAAAACAGCGTGATCTCGTTCGTTCGTCGCGGCCCCGCCCCGGAGGACGTGACGATCGTGGTGGTCGGCTTCACGCCGGTGCCCCGGCACGGCTACCGCCTGGGGGTTCCGCTGGCCGGCGACTACGTCGAGGTGTTGAACAGCGACGCGGAGATCTACGGCGGGAGCAACGTCGGGAATTACGGCCGTGTAACGGCCGACCCGCACCCATCCCACGGATTCGAGCAGTCGGTGCGCGTGAGCGTGCCGCCACTGGGCTTCCTGTTGCTGAAACCCGTGACGGCCGGTTGAGTTGCCGGGCGCGGAGTGCGCTATGATTCCGCCGCCATGTCCATCGATGCGCTTCTCCGCCGCCGCCCACTTCCGCTGTCGGTCCTCGCCTTCTTCATGGCCTCGACGACAGCGTTTGGTCAGACCGTAACGGGCACGGTTCAGGGCACGATCCGCGATTCAAGCGGGGGCGTGCTGCCTGGCGTCTCAGTGACCGCTCGAGACATCGACACGGGCCGGACCCGGGAGGCTGTGTCCAACGAGGGCGGATATTACAACCTGCCCTTCCTGCCGCTCGGACGCTACGACGTGTCAGCGGCCCTGTCCGGGTTCAAGACGACGGTGCGGGCGGCCGTGGAGGTGCAGCTCAACGCCACGCGCGTGGTGGACTTCGACCTGTCGCCCGCGGACGTGGCCGAAACCGTGACGGTGCGGGCCGAGGTCCCGCGCATCAACACGACCAACGGAGAGATCAAGGGCTCGCTCACCCAACAGGAAATCGAGGACCGCCCGACGCTCAACCCCGGAAGTTTTCTGGCGTTGGCCGAAACCTTCGCGGGGTTTGGTGAGAACCCGACGAGCGGGCAGAACAACCCCACGGCATCGTCCGGGTCGTCGATCAACTTCAACGGCGCCGGCACTCGCGGGGCGACGTTTCAGATCAACGGCGTGAACAACGACGATTCGTCCGAGAACCAGAATCGTCAGGGCGCGGCGCTCTCCACCATCAAGGAATTCCAGGTCATCAGCAATTCCTACTCCGCGGAGTTCGGGCGCGGATACGGAGCCGTGGTCCTGGTGCAGACCAAGTCGGGGACCAACACGCTTCGTGGAGACGTCTACGAGTTCCGTCAGGAGAGCACGTGGAATGCGCGGAGCGCCTTTGCGCTCACCAAGCCCAACAACGCCCGGGATCAGTATGGCTTCACCGCGGGGTTCCCCATCCGCCGAAACCGTGCGTTCGCGTTCGTCAGTGCGGACAAGAAGCGATTCGAAGGCTTCCAGACCTACACGCGCGATCTGTTCCTGCCGAGCGAGCTCGCGGCACCGAGGTTGACGCGCGACAACGACACGCCCGAGAACCGGGCCTTCATCGAGAACATCCTGTCGCGGTTTCCCAACGTCACGCCGAACGACCCGCGCAGCCCGCGCACCTACCAGACCATTCAGCCGATCAACCAGCCCGCCGATGATCATTCGCTGCGGCTCGACTGGTCGCCGCGTGCCGGGGACATGCTCACGGCGCGCTATCAATGGACCCGTCAGATCTTCGAGTCCGGTGACATTGTCCGGGGGGAGCAGGCCCGGCAGAACAACCGGCAGGCCAACACGGGCATCACCTGGACGACGGTGATGGGCGCCAGCACGGTGGCGGAGTTCCGGTACGGGCTCGGACAGCGGCGCACCCGGGTGGGGATCGCCGCGGGAAACGACACGCCCATCGTGCGCTTCGCGCTGTCGCCCGTCTCCGGGTCGATCATCGGCAACGCCGGCAACTTTCCCATCGATCGCGACCAGACCGACCAGCAGCTGGTCTACAACGTCTCGCGATTCCTGGGCCGCTCGCATCAGGTCAAGGCAGGCACGGACCTCCGGTTTCAGCAACTCGACGATTTCGCCGACAACTTCGGTCGCGGCTTCTGGTCGTTCAACCCGAGCTGCGGCGGCACGATCTACGCGTCTGCGTACGCAGCGTTCCTCGACGGCTGCGTGACGAGCTTCCAGAAAGCCTGGGGTCCGTTCTTTCTCGAGAACCGCGTCAACGAATACAACGTGTACGCGGAGGACAATTGGCGCGTCCGCTCGAATCTGACCATCAATCTCGGCGTGCGCTACGAGTACGTGGACGCCCCGCGCGAACGCGAAGGCCGTCTCGACTACGGGTTCGGCGATGACAGGAACAACCTCGAACCGCGGGTCGGCTTTGCCTACACACCCGGCTGGACGCGCGGCCTGCTCGGGCGCCTCGCAGGCAGCGGACCGGGCACGTTGTCGCTCAGGGGCGGCTTCGGTCTGTACGACGGGCGCATCTTCCAGTCGGTCTTCTCACAGACGGGGGCCAGCCTGCGGACCAACCCGCCGCTCGCGCTCTCGCGCACCTTCACGACGACGCCAGGCATCCTCAACCTCGCCGATCCGACGCTCGGGTTCGTCTTCACGCCGGGACCACAGACCACGCGCCACACGCTGACGATTGCGGATGCAGAGCTCGAGATGCCGCGCACCCGCCAGTGGAACGTCACCCTCGAGCGTCAGATGCCCTTCAGCTCAACCATCCGCGTGTCGTACACGGGCACGAAGGGCGTGGGCCTCCTCAGGTACCTGCAGGACAACCTGCCGCAGTCGCCGCTGGCCGGACCGATACGTGTCGCCGATCATCCAAACAACCCACCGGCCGCTGGATTCCCGGACCTGAGGGGCCTGGTGATCGATCGCATCGCGGCTGACGTGTTCTGTGCCGGCACGGGGCTCCCGGGGATTACGGTCAACGCCCAATGCCCGGTGGCCGTGCCGATCGCCAACAACGAAGTCAGCTTCCGCGTCCCGCGTACCAACGAGCGTCGCCCCGATCCCCGCTACGCGACCAACCTCCTCGTCAGCAACGACGCCGAGAGCTGGTATCACGGCGTGCAGGTGGAGTGGACGCGACGATTGACCAACGGCCTGTGGTTTCAGACCAGCTACACCTGGAGCCGGTCGGAAGACACGACGTCGGAGGCGACCTTCGTCGGGGCCGGCGACAGCAATCAGCTGGGGCCCAACGTCAAGTTCAGGAAAGGATTCTCCCGGTTTCACACGCCGCACCGCTACACGTTCAACGGCAGCTATCGACTGCCCGTGCTTCGCGATCGCACCGACGTCCTGGGCTCACTCCTGGGAGGATGGGTCCTCTCGGGCGTGCTGCGCCTCGCCCATGGCACGCCGTTCACCGTCATCGACGGGACGGGTCGCGACCTCAACTTCGACGGCTTCACCGAGAATCGGCCGATCCTGCTCGACCCCTCCATCCTCGGATCCAAGGTCGGCACGCCGGCGACGTCCACGACGATTCTGGCGCGGGACAAGTTCCGCAGCGCGAGCTTCGGCGAAGAGCAGCAGATCATCGGCCGCAACACGTTCTTCGGCGATGGCCTCCAGACCGTCGACCTCGGCCTCTACAAGACGTTCCGCTTCGCGTGGGGCCACGATCTGACGCTGCGCTTCGAGGCCTACAACGCGTTCAACATCGTGCAGTACGGCTTCCCGACCACCGACATCGCGAGCGCGAACTTCGGCCGCATCCTCGGCGGCGCGACCGGCTATGCTCCACGGGTCTTGCAGGTCGCGGTGAGATATCGGTATTAGTGGGCGTTGGGTGGAGGGCAGACCCGGCTGCTCAACCCTGGACCGTCCGTCATTCGGTTCACCGGATCATGATCCACGTGCTTGAAGCACGTTCGGTCCGGTGTCCGGTTTCGAACGCCAGCGAGGCTCCGCCTGAGACCAAACTGTGGCATCTGTGCCGCGTCTGGTCCCCGTGGGGTCGTCGCTGGCGACGGTGGAGGCCTCAGACCGTCGAGTATGTGCCGCTGCGGCTGCGCCTTGCTAGCGGCAGTGTTGGCTTTGCCCAGCCTCCGGCCGGGCGAGAAAACTTGACTCAAGTGGTTGGAAATCTGCAGAGTCAAGTTTTCTAGTCGCCTCCGGACAGCGTGGAGGATGGCGCCGGGCCCATGGCCGCCGTGGAGCGCCATACCGGCCGCAGGCGCGCACCGCATCCCGGCACCTGAGGCGCCCCCGCGCACCCGCCGGATCGGCATGTAGTTCGCAAGCGCTCCGGTGGTGGTGGACACACCCCCGAGCGTTTCGTCAGGAGCAGCCGGGATCGTCCGTCCGCGGGTGATCTTCGGGTGTGCGACGCTGCTCGGCTGCTTCTCGGCGTTCCAGGCGTATTACTACGTCTCCACGTTTGCCGAGTGGCCGGCCTCGCTGCCATTCCTGCTGGCGCTCAATCTGGGGTACTGGTACTCGTGGGCGTGTCTGACGCCGGCCATCCTGTGGCTGTCTCGTTGGGCGCCGCTCGAACGTGACACCTGGCGGCGCTCGGTCGCCGTGCACGTGCCTGGCGTGTTCATCGCGACCATCCTGCACATCGCGATGACGGTGGCCCTGCATACGGTCATCGTATGGATCGTGGGGCAGCCTCCGCGTCCCTGGTGGCAGGAAGGGCAGCGGATGTTCTTCAACAACTTCGACTGGGAGATGATGACCTACTGGGCCATCGTCGGGCTGAGCCACGCGCGGCGGTACTACAGCGAGGCGCGGGACCGCGCGCTTCGCGAGAGCCAGCTCGAAGCGCGGCTGGCCGAGGCGCGGCTGCAAGCGCTGCAGCGGCAGCTCCAGCCCCACTTCCTGTTCAACACGCTCAACACGATCTCGGCGCTCATGCACCGGGATGTCGAAGCAGCCGACAACATGATCGCGAAGCTCAGCGATCTGCTGCGCATTTCCCTGCAGCACGTGGGCGTGCAGGAGGTCCCGCTCAACGACGAGCTCGACTTCGTCGCGAAATACCTGGAGATCGAACAAACACGGTTCCGGGATCGTCTGAGCGTGCAGGTCGATGTGCGTCCGGAGACGCTCGATGTCCTCGTGCCCCACCTCGTCTTGCAGCCGCTGGTGGAAAACGCGATCAAGCACGGGATTGCGCCACGGTCCGCCCCTGGACGCGTGACGATCACCGGCCGGCGTAACGGAGACCTGCTCGAGCTCGAAGTACGAGACGACGGAGTGGGTCTGTCCGCGGCGCGGCTCACGGACTTCAATCGGGGGGTGGGGCTGGCCAACACGCGCTCGCGGCTCCACCACATGTACGGGGCCGCGCATCGATTCGAGTTTCGACAGCCCCCCGAGGGGGGGCTCGCCGTGACCATCGCCATTCCTGTCACCGTGGGACCCTCACCGGTTTCCGACGGAGGCGTCGCCAATCTCGCACACGAGCCACGCGATCGGCGCATGGCGGAGGGAGTTGCATGACGAAGATTCGAACCATGGTCGTCGACGATGAGCCGATCGCACGGGAGCGCATCGTCGGGATGCTACGGCAGGAAGAGGACATCGAGATTGTGGGCGAATGTGCCGACGGCCAACAGGCCGTCGGAGCGATTCGAACGAGCCATCCCGACCTGGTGTTCCTCGACGTGCAGATGCCGGCGTGCGACGGCTTCGGCGTGATCGAGCGGATTGGCGCCGATCGCATGCCGGCTGTGGTGTTCGTCACGGCCTACGACGAGTACGCGCTCAAAGCGTTCGAAGTCCATGCGATCGACTACCTGTTGAAGCCGTTCGGGCGAGACCGGTTCCAGCAGACGTTGCAGCACGCCCGTGACCACCTCGAGCGGCGGCGGGCCGGCGACCTGGGGCGCCGCCTGCTGGCTCTGGTGCACGACGTCAAACCCGAGCCCCCCAAGGGCGATCGCCTGGTCGTCAAATCCGGCGGTCGCGTGTTCTTCCTGCGCACGAGCGATCTCGAGTGGGTCGAGGCGGCCGGCAACTACGTCCGCCTGCACCTGGCGGAAGCATCCCACCTGTTTCGCGAAACCATGAACAACATGGAGGCCCGGCTCGACGGCCGCACCTTCGTGCGGATTCACCGCTCCCACATGGTCAACACGGATCGCATCAAGGAACTGCAACCGTGGTTCAACGGCGAATACGTGGTCGTGTTGCAGAACGGCACGCGCCTGACCCTGAGCCGGGGGTATCGGGAGAAACTGCAGGATCGACTGGGGAAGCTCTAGAGCGAGGCTTCGCCTCAGACCGCCGAGCATGTTGGGCGGTGAGGCTCCGCCTCGTTAGCTGTGCTTGCTGGTGTGAAATGTGTACGAACCTGTCGATTTGTTTGGAGCAAGCACAGCTGCCCCTGCGGAGCGGGGGCAAGACAAGATATGGGCTCCTAGCGAAGCGGAGCGACTGACTCTCTCGACGGTTTGAGGCCTCCACCGTCGCCAGCGACGACCCCACGGGGACCAAACGCGGCACAGATGCCACAGTTTGGTCTCAGGCGGAGCTTCGCTAG
>JBQTIE010000307.1:0-3861 GCA_052389315.1 Acidobacteriota bacterium | reverse complement strand
TACGAGAACGGCCATCGGCTGGTGCTCGTCCAGCAGGCCGCGCCGCTCGCCAATCAGCCGAACATCGGCGTGTCGATCAAGGAGCTGTACGACTACCGGAGCCAGTTGGCGAGCTTCGAGGGGCTGGTCGAATTCCACCAGATGAGTTTCGATCTGCTGCGCCGCGGCGAGCCCGACCGGGTCGCGACGGGTGTCGTGTCGCCGAATTTCTTCGACGTGCTCGGCATCAAGCCGGTCTATGGCCGCACGTTCGTGGACACCGACGATGAGGTGGGCGCGGAGGCGGTGCTCGTGCTGGGCCACGCGTACTGGCGCACCAAGTTCGGCGCAGACCCCGCCATCGTCGGGCAGGTCTTCGAGATGAACAACCGGCCGCACACGGTCGTCGGCGTGCTGCCGCCGGTGCCGCTGTACCCGGACGAGGTGGACATCTACATGCCCACGTCCGCGTGTCCGTTCCGCTCGGCGGCCGAGCGCACCATCGAGCAGAACCGGCGTGCGTTTGCGGGCCTCCAGGTGTTCGGGCTCCTCGAGACCGACGGATCGAGGGAGTCGGCGGCGACGGAAGTGTCCACCGTGGCCGCGCGCTGGTCGCAGGACTTCCCCGAGGTGTACCGCGCCAATGCCGGGTTCCAGGCGCGCACGGCGAATGTGCTCGAGGAGATGACATCAGGCGCCCGTGAGACGCTCATGATTCTGCTCGGGACCACCGGCCTCGTGCTGCTCATCGCGTGTGCCAATGTCGCCAACCTCACCCTCGCGCGAATGCTGCGGCGTGACCGCGAGCTCGCCATGCGGGCGGCGCTCGGCGCCGGCCGCGGCCGGCTCGTCCGGCAGCTCCTCACCGAGAGCACGCTCGTCGCCACCGCCGGAGGTCTGGTCGGCCTCGCCTTCGCCTGGGCCACGGTCGACATGCTGACGACGTTTGTCGGCCGGTTTACGACGCGGACGGGGGAGATTGACATCGATCCGTTCGTGCTCGGCTTCACGCTGCTCGTCTCGATTGTGACGGGCCTGGCGTTCGGGACGCTCCCCGCGCTGGCGTCGCGCGTGGATCTGATGAGCGCGCTCAAGTCGGGCGGCAGGGGCACGAGCGACGCCGGCGGCCGCCGGCGCGTGCAAAGCACGCTCGTCGTCGCGCAGGTGGCCGTCTCGGTGGTGCTGCTCATCAGCGCCGGCCTGCTGCTGCTCAGCTTCTACCGCCTGCAGCACGTGAATTCGGGCTTCCGCGCCGAACGTGTGATGTCCGCCGAAGTGTTCGGCAATTTCACCAGGTACCCGGACGCGCAGTCGCTCCGGCGCATGTACGTGTCGGTCCTCGAGCGGCTCGCGGCGACGCCGGGCGTCGTGTCGGCGGCGGTCACCAACGCCGTGCCCCTCGCGGGCCTGCAGCCGGGACAGACGCGGTTCCAGATTCAGGGGCGCACCTACAGCGCGCCGGAGGACCGGCCCACGGCCGACGTGCGGGTGGCCAGCACGCAGTACTTCGACACGCTCGGCATTCCGCTGACGCACGGGCGGGCATTCAGCGAGCTGGACCACGAGGACGCGCCGCCGGTTGCGATGATCAACGAGTCGATGATCCGGCACTTCGAGGGCCGCGACCCCATCGGTGCCGAGGTGTCGTTCGACAACGCGCGCACCTGGGTGACGGTGGTGGGCGTGGTGGCCGACGTGAAGACGTTCGGCCTCGATCGCGATGCGGTGGCCCAGGTGTATCGGCCGTTCCGGCAGAGCGGCGGGCTCGCCGGCCGCGTGCTCGTGCGCATGACGGGCGATCCGGCGAACGCGGCGACCGCGATCCGCGCGGCGGTCCACGGCATCGATCCCGACCTGCCCATCGAGAACGTGCGGACGCTCGACGAGATTCGAGACACGTCGCTGGCCACCCCGCGCCTGACCGCGCTCCTCCTCACGATCTTCGCCGGCCTGGCGCTGGTCGTCACCATTACCGGCATCACGGGCGTGATCGCCCAGTCGGTCTCGCAGCGGACGCAGGAGTTCGGCTTGCGGATGGCGCTCGGCGCCACCCAGACGAGCGTGCTCGGCATGGTGCTCCGGCAGGGGCTCGTGCTCGTGGCCGCCGGCCTCGCCGTCGGCATCGTCTCCGCGATCGGTCTTGCCCGGGTGCTCCGGAGCTACCTGTACCAGACGACGCCGACCGACCCGGTGACCTTTGCCGCGGTGGCCGCGGCCTTTGTGGTCGCGGGGATCCTCGCGTGCCTCGGCCCGGCGTGGCGGGCGACGACGGTCGATCCGATGACGGCGTTGAGGGCCGAGTAGGGGCGAGGGGGCAGGGGTTTGTCCGCCCTTCGGCCGGAGGACTGATAGCGGGTGTCGGACGAATCCCGACACGTGGGCCTCTGCACCGGCCGCGCCCGGTGACCGTCGGGCCAGGGTATCAGCCGCGTGTAGCTGCGCACCTGCGGAATGCGGCACCTCTCGCACCCGTTCTTTTTTGTGCATCACCCCGCCGGGGCGCGGGGAGGGCGCATCCGGATCAACTGCCTCCTCAACTCGCCGGATTTTTCGGCAGAGACGCTGCGCTTTCTCCTGTGGCACGAGTTCCTGCACGTGCACCTGAAGTCCGGGCATACCCCGGAGTTTCGACAGTACGAGCGGATGTGGCCCGATTACGTGGCGTGCGATCGGGAGATGGACTCGCTGAACGAGCGGTTCGGTGTGCAGTACTGGTGATGCGGAAGCTGGATGCTTCGCTATCGCCTTGGATACCAGAGTTCGACACGACCGCTGGCACCTGGATTGATCCGTTGCTCCCGCGGTGAAGGTCTGTGCGGTCGGTGAAGAAAACAACGCTCAAGCCGCTCGCTCGTAGACGACCGCCTGCTCGATCTCGGGCAACGCCAGCCCGTAATCGTCGGCAAGATCCGCCGGCTGTTCGCCGGCATCGATGCGCTCGACAATGGTGGCGGTCGAGATGCCGCCACTCAATACGACCGGTCGGCCAAACGAGATCGAGGGATCGATGGCGATGAGCATGGCGTCGCTGGGCACGTCGCCGAGAACGAAGGGATGCAACCTGAACGGAAACCGGGTCGCATCCCAGCTCACGCGGTGGAGGTGGGCGTCGAGCACCTGTCGCAGAGCAAGCTGACCGGACGCCGACAGGTTGACGAGCTGGCCATACCGATCCAAGAAGAGCTGGCCTGCCTCTGATCGCAGCTCGGGTCTGAGGAGCAACCGATCGACATCGAGCTTGCGCTCCGCGAAGTCCACGGCCTGCCGCACGGCCTTGATCGACACGCCATGGTCCGTCCGAAGCGCCCGCAGCACGTGGGCCTCGATCAGGTTCCAGAAGGAGAGCGACATCGGCCGCGTGCTCGCCGGCCGAATGAGAGGACGGAAATGCCCCGCCCCTTTCGCGGTCGGATACGGCCGGCCAAGCGTCCAGGCTCGCAGCGTGGCCGGCGGCAATCGCAGATACCGCGCGGCTTCGCCGATTGGGTACGCAGGCTGGTTTCGCGAGTCGTTCTTCGCAGCGGGCCTCCCGATGGACATGCAGGCATTGTAATGCCGCAATCGCCAGTCGGTGTAGGAACGATAGGCACATCGACGGGCGCCAGCAGTACTGAGCGTGAACAGACATCCGCCAGAAACCGATCCATCCCGTGCGTCTCCCTCATGAAGACCTGCGCCCTGCCCAGTCACTGTTCTGCGTTACAGTGGCGGCGATCCGGACGCGATGCGGATCCTCCTCTTCTCCGACGTCCATCTCGACGCCCCATTCGCCTGGGCGCCGCGGGACGTGGCCCGGCGCCGCCGGCAGAGCCTGCGCGACGCAGTGGCGCGAATCGTCCGGCTGGCCATCGACCGGCGCGTCGATGCCATCTGCTGCGGCGG
>JBQTIE010000306.1:0-40012 GCA_052389315.1 Acidobacteriota bacterium | reverse complement strand
GGCCCTCATACGCCCCCTCGGCGGCGCCGGCAATCTTCATGGGGGGGGCCGGGGTCTTCGGCATGGTGATCGGTCGGGACGCCACCTTCCCGGCGCCCGCGCGGGCCTGGCCCGCGCGCGGGGCAACGGCGTTGTTCGTGCCAACGAACAACGCCCTGGCTCCAGCGAAGGGCGGAGCGGAGGTCGTCGAAGACGCGCGGCGAACGGACGTCCGTCGGGCTATGGAGGGCGGCGTGTCGGTCATTCGGGCGGACGTGGCGGGGCGAGTCGACGGCCTGGAATCCTACGGATCGTCCGCGATCGTCGATCATGACGGAACCGTTCTGACCGTTGCCAAGCAGCTGGAACCCGACCTCCTGATTGCCGAACTTCCGATCGCAGCGGTTGATCCTGGGCACAATCGGTACAAACCGGGAAGATAGGTAAAACACCTTAAACCGGCGGTGAACTTTGTGGCTTATCTTTCCGGTTGCTCAGTGCGCCTAGGCCACCAGGTGGCCTGCCTGCAGCCTGGCGAGGTCGGCATCCACCATCATGCGGACCAGCTCGGCAAAGCTCACCTTCGGCGACCACCCCAGGCGGGTGCGGGCCTTCTCGGCATTGCCGATCAGGTGATCGACTTCCGCGGGCCGAAGGAACCGGGGATCGACGGTGACGTGCTTCTGCCAGTCGAGGCCGACGTGGTCGAAGGCGATCTCGACCAACTGCTTGACTGAATGCGCCTCGCCGGAGGCCACGACGTAGTCGTCTGCGGCGTCCTGCTGGAGCATCGACCACATCGCACGCACGTAGTCGCCGGCGAACCCCCAATCGCGGCACGCATCCAGGTTGCCCAGCGCCAGCCGGTCGGTCATCCCCAGCTTGATGCGGGCGACGCCGTCCGACACCTTCCGCGTGACGAACTCGATTCCACGCCTCGGTGATTCGTGGTTGAAGAGAATCCCGGACACGGCAAACAGGTTGTAGCTCTCGCGGTAGTTCACGGTGATGTAGTGGCCGAACACTTTCGACACGCCGTAGGGGCTCCGCGGGTAGAACGGGGTGAGCTCGGTCTGCGGCACTTCGCGCACCCGCCCGTACATCTCGCTGGACGAGGCCTGGTAGAAGCGGATTCCTGGATTGACGCTCCGGATGGCTTCGAGGGCCCGTGTCACACCCTGTGAGTTGTACTCGCCGGTCAACATCGGCTGATCCCATGACGCGGGCACGAAGGACATCGCGGCGAGGTTGTAGAACTCGTCTGGCTGTGTCTTTTCGACGGCCTTGATGAGCGAGAGCTGGTCGAGCATGTCAGCCTGGACGAGCGTAATCCTGTCCAGGACGTGCTGAATGCGCCACACGTTGGGCGCGCTCAGCCGACGGACGACCCCGTACACCTCGTAGCCCTTTTCGAGGAGCAGTTCCGCCAGGTAGGAGCCGTCCTGCCCCGTCACACCGGTGATGAGTGCTTTCTTGGCCATGAGCCTCGGACGTTACCAGTTACTCTTGCAAAGTTCAAAGTTGACGAGCCGCGATGCATCGTGACAGCGCATCCTGCCAGGTGGGCATGGCGATGCCGACCGCGCGCAGCTTCTCGTTCGCCAGGGCGCAGTACCGAGGGCGTGCGGCTGGCAGCGGGACCTCGGCCATCGTGATCGGTTCGATGGAGGAGTCGGATCGCAGCAGTCGTCGCGCCTCGGTCGCGACTTCGAACCACGTGGCGGCGCCCGTGTTGACGCAGTGGTAGACGCCCGGGGGCGGCGCGTGCTCCAGCAGTCGGCGTGTGGCATCGGCGACGTCCCACGCGTAGCTCGGCGACACGGTACGGTCGATGAACGCTTTGACGGGCTGACCGGACGCGACGAGATCGAGGATCCGATCGAGGCTGCTCTTCTGCAGCCGAAGACCGCCAAAGAGGCTCTCGACTCGCAGCACGAAATGCGCGGGCGCCTCGGCTGCCAGCCACTCGCCCATCAACTTGGAGGCGGCATAAAGGCTGCGGGGATCGGCTGGGGCCTCTTCGACGTAGGGTTCGTTCGCCTCGCCTCCGAAGACGAAATCGGAGCTGTAGTGCACCAGCGTGGCACCCACCTCACGTGCCGCGCGCGCGAGCGTGAGCACCGCAAACGTGTTGGCTTCGAGCGCAAGCTCCGGTTGTTCTTCGGCGAGATCGACCTGGTTATAGCCCGCGCAGTTGAGCACGGCCCACGGGCGCTCGTCCTTGACGATCGCGTGCACCTGCGACGCGTTGGTCAGCTCGAGGTCGGCATGCGCGAGGGCGAGGACAGGATAGTGGTCGGCGAGGCATGCCGCGACGGTCTGACCGAGCTGACCCGAGGCGCCGACGACCATCACCCGTCGAGCCGACGGAGCGTCCGCTGCCGCTCTTGGTGCCTGGTTCAAACCTTCGAATCTTACCACCCGGCCATCTGCCCTATCGCGTCGGATCCCGCCCGGCGTTGTCGGAGGAGGACAGGTGCGCGTCGCCCGGACTGATTCGTCGCGCTACTCGCGATGCCCTCAAGGCATCCCCCTGCTCGTGAGCAGGTCGCGCACGCGCCCATTGCCGCACGTTGAGCGCTGACCCAGCCGACACGCCTGATGCACCTGACGTACACTGCCCCCTTGATGGAGCGCGCGAGCCGACTCGTTCTGACCGTCTCGATTGGTCTGGCGGGGGCCGTCCACGCGTGGCTGGCCAGTGGGCGGCCCGGGTTGGCGACAGGCGCCGCCGTCACCTTCCTGCTGTGCCTGCTCGTGGCGCGGGCCTGGCCAGGTGCGGTGCTGGTGGCCGTGTGCGCGACGGCCTACATGTTTCCCGCGATGACCTACGCGGTCTTCGGGGTCAGCGACTATCACACGACGCTCATCTGGCTGGCGGCGCTGGCGGCGCTGATCTGTTCGCGCATGGACGTCTCCCGCTGGCACCTGCCTCCTCCCTGGCGCATGCCGTGTGTGGCGTGGGCCCTGATCCTCGCGGTCTCGTGGCCCGTCGTCGCCGCGCGGGAGCTGGACTTCACGTTCGTGGCGGCACGAGTGTCAGACGTCACGAGCGGCGCCTACCAGGCACCGCCACGGCTGGCGGCCGCGTGGATCGTCATCGTGGCCTTGTCGCAGATGCTCGGCCTGCTGTGGCTCGACTGGCTGTGGGCCCGGTTCGGACAGCGCCACACGCGCGACGCGGAGCGCCTCGTCTTGCTGCCCATCGTAGTGGGAGCAGCCGCCGGTGCCCTGGTGGCCATCTACCAGGGCGCCATGGATCTCAGGTGGCTCAACCTCGACTACTGGGCGAGCATCAACCGCGCCGGCGGCCTGATGCTGGACGCCAACACCCTGGGGATCGGGGCCGCCGTGTGGGGGCCCGCATCCGTCGCGCTCGCGTGGCGACGGAGCGGCTCGTCGTGGCCGGCTGCGGGGCTGTGGTCGCTCTTTGCCGCGGCGATGTGGATGTCCGGGTCTCGAACGGCCTTGCTGGCGTTCACGGTTGGGAGCGCGGGTGTCGCCGTGGCCATCGCCCAGCGCCGCGGTCTGTGGCAGCCGCGAATGGCACCCATCCTGCTGCTCGTCGGCTCTGCCCTTCTCGTGCTCGCCATGGCCATCGCACCGCGCGGTGGCAGCAGCTCGAGTCCGCTGCAGCGCGTGTTCGACCGGCTGCCCGGGCTGGAAGCCGTGGAGCTCCGGCGGTTTGCGGGCGAAATGTGGACGCGCTTCGGCTACGGTCAAGCCGCGGTGTCGATGTCGGCCGACTATCCGCTGACAGGGGTCGGCATCGGCGCCTTTCACGTCGTGTCAGCCGACTACATCGTTCGCGACCTCGGCCGGACGCTCGACCCCGACAACGCGCAGAACTGGTGGCGACACCAGGTCGCCGAACTCGGCCTGCTCGGGGCATTGCCGTCCGTCTGGCTCTCGCTCGTGATCACGGCGCTGTTGTGGCGCGGATCTCCCCTTGTCACTCCCACCGGCGTGGCGACGGTGCTGCGTGCCGTGCTCATCGGCGTGGGGCTGGCCAGCCTGCTGGGTGTTCCCACCCAGCATCCCGTCTCGTGGCTGTCGTTTGTGACGGTGCTGTATTGGCTCACGGCGGCGGGCACCGATCCCGACCGGCCCGTTCGTTCCGCGCGAATTGCGGGCTGGCTCGTCGGTTTCGGCCTCGCGGCCGTTGTCGCAGGCGGCCAGTGGATGCACTCGCGCGGTGCGTTGCGTGTGCCGTCGCGTGCCCTCGAGAGCCACATCCCCTTCAGTTACGGGCTCTCCCCTCCTGAGGGCACCTCCCAGTACGGCGACCTCCGCTGGTCGGCCGCGCAATCGGTCCAGGTGTTTGCCGTCCCACACCGGTGGCTTCAACTGACCGTATGGGCGCCTGGCAGGGATGTCACGGCGCGTCCGGTCAGTTTCCGCGCGACGCTCGACGGCGACCCCGTCATCAGCTACACCCTGACGGACCTGGCCCCGACGACGTTTTTTCTCGAGATGAGGGGAGCTGCGCGCTGGGCCATGCTCGAACTCACCGTGATATCACCGGCCGCCGACGGCGTCGGCGACCGACGATTGCCCCTGGCAACCGCGTGGCTGAGGGAGCTCCCCGGAGACGCGCCTCCTGAACGCACAATCCGGCGCTGAACCCTCGCGCGGGCGGCGCTCGGGTGAATCCTGGCCTCGCTTCTCCGTCTCGCGTCTCAGGCGATCTTCCGCATGATCACCGAGGCCGCGCGATCGTCGACGTCCCGCACCACGCGCTCGACCGCCCACAGCCCGGAGTCAACCAGGCGCGCGATGTCGAGATTCTTCACCAGCATCACGAGGAGGCTGCCGGGCGGGAGGTCCCGCAGGTCTTGCCCATCCCCGGTGAAGTAGCGCGTGCGATGCAACAAGTCGGTCCGGCCGTGTTTGGTCGTATGAAACCGCCACCGCGCGCTGATGTCGTCCAGCTCGGCGTTCAGGGAGATGATCGGCGCCGGATGCGCTGCCCACGTGGACACGACATGCACCGTGACATCTCCGATGGCGCCCGAGTCCTGGTAGAAGATCGAGCGGCGCTGATAGTGGGTGAAGTAGTCGTAGTAGAAGACCGCAAACTGCACGGGGACTGCCGCCACCAGCAGCAGCGCGAGCGCACGGTTGGCCTTCTGCCGCGCCTCGAGCAGCGTCGCCAGGCCGGCCGCACTGATCAAGGCGCCGAACACGACGACCGTCAGCTCGCGCTCGATCATGTAGGGCTCGCCTCCGACCGCGGCCGCGATGGGAGCGGCGACCAGGCCGAGCACGGGCACAACGCCCAGCCCCTCCTCGTCCCGACGCCGCAACAAGGCGTAGAGGCCTATCGGCAGGAGCACGGCGACAGGACCCAGAAAGACACCGACGCGGTCGGTCGACGTGTTCGGGCTGGGGCCGCCGCGGAGAAACAGAAACCCGGGATGGAAATAGCTCGCGTAGGCAGCCGCCGTGGCCTCGACGCGCTCGATCAGCGGAGTCGTCTGCGAATCACGGATCAGCGTGACGCGCCGCACATCTCCGAGGCGATAGCGATCGAGTGTCTGGCGGAAGGTTTGCGGATGAGCCCAGAGCCACGGCACGAGGAGCATGAGCGGCAGGATGAAGCCCAGGCCGGACGCGATCGACGGCCGGATGAACCCACGACCCGCCCGGGCGCACACGAACCAAGAGAGCCCGAGGTAGAGGGGCATCTGGATCCATGACGCCAGATGCGTGTAGCAACCCATTCCGAGCACGAGGCCGGCTGCGAACGCGCGCTGCGATCCACCCGCCTCGATGAACCTCGAGAGAAGCCAGAGCCACCCGAGCACGAACGGCAGCGGACACACATAATCCATCGCCTGCCGGCTGAGGATGAGATGCGCCGGCGAGAGCGCGAGCAGCACGGCTGCGGCCAGAGCGTAGCCGCGCTTCTTGAACAGCCGCCGCGCCACGGCGTACATCAACAACGGGCCGATCACACCGCCGATCAAGGCCGTGGGCAACCGAACAGAGGCCTCGGCAAGAGGCAGCCACGTCAGCCCAGCGGCGATCAGATAGAACAAGACGGGCTGATACCATGTGTCGCCCCAGGGCAGCGGCGCGTCGTCGCCGAGCGGATCGTTCAGATTGAAAAACAGGGGCATGAAAAGCCCGTCCAGGTTGCGCGCCGTGTGCGCGATGGCATGAGCCTGCACGGCAAAGTGTGCTTCGTCGCCGCCGAGAGAGGCCGGAATCCGCCCGAGGTCGTAGAAGTACGGGAGGCTGCTCAAAGCGAGCACTCCCAGACCCAACCGTCCCGGCGTGATGGTGCGCATGCTGGTCACCGTGCAAGCACGTCGTCTGCGTTCGTCAGGCGGCTTCCGGCGAGCGCATCACCACGCGCCACGTCAGTGCGGCTGAAGCGGCCGACGGCTGTTGTCCGGCGACGAGGGTGACCGCACCGCCGACCACCAACGTCGCCGCGAGTCCCAGCGTGGAGGGCCACAGGAACCCGATCGAGCTGTGATAGGCGACGACATAGGCCGTGAGTGCGCCGACCGTGCCGCCTGCCAGCGCGGCCGCGCTCGTCGCGCGCGCGCTGAACATGGCCAGCAGGAAGATGCCGAACAGCGGGCCCGTAAAGGCGTTGATCAGCCTGTTGGCGATCTCCAGCAGAGTGCCGATGCCACCGACGCTCGTCGCGAGCGTCGTGCCCATCACCCCGACGATGAGCGTCGCAATTCGCGCCACACGAACCTCGGTGCGAGCATGGTTCGCGACGGCCGCCCCGCCCGCGGGCGCCACGCGCTCCCCCCGCCCGTTCTCGCGTCTCGACACCAGGCGGTTGTACCCGTCCACCACCAGCACCGAGCTGCACGAGTGAATCGCGGCGTCGACGCTGGAGAGCGACGCCGCGAGAATGGCGGCGATGACCAGGCCGACGGCGCCTGCCGGGAACGCCTGGGTCATGAAGTACGGCAGCATCCGGTCCGCCGACAGCCCCTGGGGCGCGGGGTGATGCTGGAAATACGCAAAGAGCGCGAGGCCCACGAACGTCAGGCCGCTCATCCAGAGCGCATCACCGGCGGCATTGACGATGAAAGCGCGGCGGGCGCCGGACACGTTCGCGGTCGTCTGCACCCGCAGGACCATCGTCTGGTCGGTCGTGTACTGGGCCATCCGTCCGACGATCAAGGCGGAGAACAACGCGGGTACCGTCATGGGCTGCTCGAAGAAGGCGACGAGGTTCGCCGCCGCGTTGGTCGAGGCCGGATCGCCCAATGGGACCCAGAGGGCCGTCTTGCCCCCCGTCTGGGCGATGGTCCAGATCTCCGGAACTCCCCCCGCCGCCGTGGACACGATCAGCACCGTGGCGCCCAGGCCCCCGAACATGACGAAGAACTGGATCACGTCGTTCCAGACCACGGCCTGGATGCCGCCAGCCATGGTGTAGAGCGTCGCGAGCGAGCCAGCGACGATGATCATCACGGTGAGGTCGAGCTGGCCCCCCGAGGCGGCATCGATGGCCAGGCAGGGGACGTAGAGGGCCGTCGCCATCCAGCCGAGGCGCCACATCAGGAAGATGAAAGCCGCGAGCGTGCGCACGCGCACGTCGAAGCGCGCCTCGAGGTACTCGTAGATCGAGTAGAAGTTCAGCCGCCGGTAGAAGGGAAACACGACGGTGCTGACCCACGGGTACACCGCGACCCAGGAGGCCACGCCCAGGACGAGCGTCAACCCGTACTGGATCGTGGCCGACGGCTGCGTCAGATAGTCGATCCCGCTATTGAGCGCAGCCATGAGCGAGAAGCCAACCGGCAGCCATGCCATGCGATGGCCGGCGACGAGAAACGTGTCGAGGGATTGCTGGCGGCGCGAGAAGCGAAGGCCGATGGCCGCCAGCACCGAGAGATAGGTCAGAAGGATGACCAGGTCCAGCGTGCTCAAGCCAGCATCGCGCATGGGCTCACACGCGCGGGGCGAGCCGCTGGAGCAAGGCGACCTGCGCGGCCGCCACGGCGAGGCGCACCGTCAATCGAAGCGCCACATACAGATGGCCGATGAGAATCGCGGCCCACGCGCTCGGGGTCCCGCGAGTGAACAGTTCGAAGGCGGCGAACCCGGCGAGTGCGGCACCGGCGGCGCTGGCGCCGAGCGCCGCCAGCACCAGCACAGGACCGGTGTGGCGGCCGATCAGCCGCAAGGCCGCCCGCAACGCATCGGCAACACGCGGGCAGCCGGCCACCACCAAGTAGATCCTCGTGTAGTCGACCACCAGGCTGACCAGCAGGAGCACGGCGGCCACCGCGACGTACGGCAGGAGTCGCAGCAGCCACTCGACGTCACTCGCGGGTGCGGTGCTCAGGCCATCCGTCGCGCGCGCCGTGAAGGCCACCACGCCATAGACGGCGAGCGCTCCCGCAGTCAGTCGCAGGAGGCGGCCCGCAGATTGCCGGCTGGCGGCGATGAAAACCTCGTGCGAAATCCACCCACGGGCCATCACATCGAGTGTGCCTCCCCAGAGAAACACCCAGAGGAGCGCATAGACAAGAATCGAAGCCGAGATCACCGCCGGCGGCATGACGCCGTCGAGGAGATTGCTGATCGTGCCCAAAGGCCCGGCGAGGCCGAGGATTGCGGGTGTGAGCGTCGCCAGGACTCCTGGCGAGCCGGTCGCCAGACCATCCCAGTCACCTGCGGGGAACACGCGCGCCCCGAGGTGGCTGAGCGTGCTCCCCTGCATCGACTCCTCGAGGGCGGTCGCCATCGCGTAGGTCAACGGCGCGGCCACCAGCAGTGTTGAAAGGGCGCACACGACGAGGACCCACGGCGCGCGCAGGATCGCCCTGATGCCGGCGCCGAGGGCCTGAAACGAAATCAACAGGCCACGAGCATACCCTCACGTTGTAATTTGACGCCAGCCGACGACGCGACTAGCGTACGAGGGACCGTGAGCTTCATATCGGACTCACCCGACGCGTCGGGCCGACGATACGCGCTGGCGATCGTTGCCGGTGTGCTCGGGGCAGCGGCCTACACGCTCTGGCCGCTCACGCTGTGGACGCTGACCGGTGCAACCGCCCTCATCTGGGCTGCCGGCCGCGGCCTCCCGGCCTCCGAGCGGCGAGCGCTCGGGCTCCTGATGGCCAGCGCCTTTGCGGTGCGCGTGCTGCTGGTGGCCGCCATCTTCCTCAGCAGCGAGTACGACAGCCAGGCCGCCGCCATCCTCTTCGGCGACGAAGCCTATACTTTGTCCCGCACGCTCCGCATCCGGAACGTGCTCTTCGGCATCCCGGCGCTCAAGTACGACTACATCATCGCCTTCGAGGACTACGGCCGTACGAGTTATCTCTGGGTCGTGACGGCCGCACAGATGGTGTTCGGCCCGTCGCCGTTCGGCCTGCGGCTGCTCAACGCGCTCTTCTTCCTGACAGGCGCCGTCCTGCTGTTCAGGGTGGCTCGACGGTCGTTCGGTGCGCTGCCAGCCTTCTTGGGCTTGACCCTGCTCTTGTTCCTGCCGACGTGGCTGTTCTGGTCGGTTTCGCTGCTGAAAGAGTCGCTGTACTTCCTTCTGGCGGCCCTGATCCTCGCGGCGCTGGTGGCGGCCATTCGCGGCGTCGGCGTCCTGGGGCCAGCCGCCGGCATGCCGCCGTGGCTGCGACGCTCTGTGCTGGTCCTCACGGCCGCCGTGGCCCTCTACGCGCTTCGCGATCTGCGCTCCGGTGCCGTGACCCTCATCCTCAGCGGTCTGGGCACGGGCTTGCTGCTCACGCTCATCAGTACCAGCGCGAGGCGTTTCGTCGGCGCAACCGCGGCCGCGGTCATCATCGCCGCCGTGCTCCTGACGAGGCCCGGCGTGCGAGGGCAAATCGAGACGGGACTCCAAGCGGCGGCACAGGCGCACATCGGCCACGTGCTCACGGTCGGGCATCCCTACAAGCTGCTCGACGATGGGTTTTACGTGCAGCCCGATCTGGAACCGCGGCCGACCCCGGCCGAGGCCGCGCGCTTTGCGCTCCGCGCCATCGTCAGCTTCTTCGTGGTGCCGCTGCCCTCCCAGGTCGTGACGCGAGGCGAGATGGCGCAACTTCCGGAGCATGTGCTCTGGCTCGTCATGATCGTCTTGTGTCCGTTCGGCATCGCGGCGGGCCTCAGGAGGCAGCGACTGTGGACAGGCTTGCTGATCGGATACGTCTTGCCGACGGCCGTGGTGGTGGCCTTGACAAATGGCAATGTCGGCACGCTGGTCAGGTTTCGCGGGCTGGTCACGCCCTATCTGGTCTGGCTGGCCTGCCTGGGCTTGTGTGTCATCATGCAGCGACTCATCGTCTTGGCTCGCGAGTGGGACACGACGAGCGCGAGATGGCGGAGCGCCAATGAGCAGATCTGATGAGATGGATTGACGCCGACGGACGTCTTTTCGGTCGTGTGAACCTGGTCGATGCCGCGATTGGCGCCTTCGTCGTGCTGCTCGTGCCGCTCGCGCTCGGAACCGTCCTGCTGTTTCGCGCGCCAACGCCGGTCATCGAGGGGGTTGACCTTGCGCCGCTCACCATGACCGAGGATCGCGCGGCCCTGGGGTCTGCCTTGGCGGGCAAAGTGAAGGTTCGAGGCAGCGGGCTGCGGCCGGTGCTGCGAGCCGAGATCGGCCACCGTCCCGCGCTGGCATTCATCTTCGAGAACCCGTCATCGGCCGACGTGTTGTTCGGGGATCTGCCGGCTGGCACGCACGACCTCGTGCTCTATGACGGCGTGCAGGAGGTCGCGCGCGTCGCGGGGGCCATCACAATCCCGGAGAAGCCCGTGTCGGGCGGCACGCGCGTGAGCGTCGTCGGCACGCTGCTCGATCTGTCGGAGGCGACCTCCCAGGCGCTGCGGCAGGGCGCGAAGTTCCCGAGCGACCAGGACGCCCAGATGGAGGTCATCGCCTTGGGCGAGCCCGAGCCGGCGCATTACAACATCAACCGCAACACCGACGTCAAGGTGCCAAATCGCTGGCAGCGCTCGGCGATGCTGGCGGTTTCGTGCCAGGTGCCGCTTCTCGAGCCGCGCGAGTGCCGCACCGGTGGCGCGCTGCTTGGCGCCGGCGGCGTGCTCCCGGTCGTGGGAACCGCGGGCAGCCTGCGGCTGTTCATCGAGGAGGTCCTGCCGGACCAGGAGCCGACACCGGCCCAAATCCGCGTCCGGTTTCTCGCCTACCCGAGCGTCGCGGACATGGTCCGGGTCGGCGACCGGGACCGCGAGCAGTGGGCCATTGATGGTCGCGGCGCCACGGTGGCCTCGCTTGGCGGTCGCCGTCAGACAACGGGCAACGTGGCCGTGGGGCTGATGCAGGACGCTGCGAGCGTGTCTGCCGAGGTCACCGGCAGCGATCAGATCGTCGCCTTCGATGCCGTGCTGCGGCTCGGGGTCGACCGGTCACGGACGGGATGGCGGTACCGCTCCGATCTGCTTCGAGCCGGCGGTCCCATCACGTTCACCACACGCACGTACCTGGTACGAGGCATCGTCTTGGAGATGACCGTGCCGTCGGCGTCCGGCGAGGCTGGGCAGAGCCGGCCATGACGCACGACGACCCCCGCGCGGCCGTGACGCGCGACGACCCCCGCGCGGCCATGACGCGCGACGCCCCCCAAGCGGCCATGACGCGCGACGCCCCCCGCGCGGCCGTGACGGGCGACGACCCCCGCGCGGCCGTGACGGGCGACGACCCCCGCGACTTCGGGGAGCTTGACGCGCTCGTGGCACAGAGCGTCATCGTACGGGTGCTCGACCAGGCGTCGATGAGGGTTCAGCAGGCGGGGCACCACTCTCGCGTCGTCACGGCGGGGCTCCGGCTCGTCGCGGACTTCCGGCATCGACCACCCGTCGAACAGCTGCGCCTCGGGGCTGTCGCACTGATGTCGTTCGCCGCCGCGCACGCGCTGTTGATGCTGCTGCTGCCGCCGCGCGCCGCCCCGGCATGGCCCTGGGTCACGGGGCTCGTCGTGGGCGCTGCCGGCGTGGCTCTCCTTGTCGGCGCCGACCATTGGCTCGTCGCGTGGCGGTCCCGACGGTCACGCGGGTCACGCCGCGAGACGATTTGAAGGCCCGGTCCTTGCATTCCTGAGTCAGGTCCCTCGCGAAGCCCGGCCGCGCTTGCTTTTCCGCTAGAAAAGCGCTGCGTAACTCAACAACACGTCCTGCAGCCAGGCCGACCACCTCAAGGCCCACGTCGTCGAGGCGCGGCCGACCGGCCGAAGCGTTTTCCGGTTGTTGCCTCGGTTGGCGTCCAAGAGCAGGATGCCATCGGGGTCTACCAGCGCGTCGGTGGCCGGCGCTGTACTTTCGTAGGCAAACTCGACCGATTCCGCGCGACCGTCCCAACGTTCACGCATCTCGTGATCGTCAGCAAACACCACCAGGACCTCGAGCGGACCACTTGGGCGAAATGTGCCGCTCGGCAGTCGATTGGTCCCCGAAAACACCGCATCGCCATGCCGGCGCACGGTCACGACCGTGTGGTACTTCTCAGGATTCCCCTCCGCGGGTGCGCTGTCGAGGCGATCGATCCCGTAGTCGAAGACCTTGGCGGATCGAAACGCCTCGTCGAAGAACCACGCGAGCCCTCTCCCGCTCGCTGCCTCGAGGGCGACCCGCAAGCGATCGACCTCGCCCGCCTCGGCTGGCCGCTGCCCGGCAAACGCTGACAGGGCCTGCTGGACCGCTCCCCAGCCCAGCAGCCGTTCGAGCGTGAACAGGGCGCGCGCGGTCCTCAGGACGTCTGGAGCGACCCGATAGCGAAGCATCTGGCCCTCGGCCCCCGCGACGGGAACACTACGAATGACGTACGGCACCAGTCCGCCGAACAACTGACGCTCCACTGCATGTGCATTGGGGAACTGATCGTCGAGCACGCGCGCGGCCGAATAGAGCGCGAGTCCTTCCCGAAGGCCCGCGTCGTCTGCGGCGGCTTCACGAACGCCCCAGAATCGCCTGGCCATGGCGTGGACGAGCGTGGCCTCGAGCGTGCCGCCGCGCAGCGGCGACCGCCACGGCAGATCCACGACCACGGCATCGGCGCGCGATGACTCCGACACGTTCGAGGCTCGGTCGGCGATGACGAGCTGGTGAAAGGGCAAAGGCCCGAACCACGCCCCCAGTCGCTGCAGCGTCCCTCCGATGGTGGACGCCACGCGAGTCACGCTGGCCGCGTGGCGCGAGGACAGTCGCAGGTGCAAATCAAGGGGCGGGGCGCCCTCGAAGGTCAGGCGCTCCTGGTAGTCCGCCGCTGGAGTGGTCGCTCGATCGCACGCCGGGACCGAGGCTGCCAGCAGGACCGGGATAAGGAGTCGGATTCGTGAGGCGGACACTGTGCCATATAGTACTCAGGGATCCGCGTGAACAGTGACGAACGCCTCGTGATCACCCGCCGCGATTTCATCCGGGCAGCCGCCGGCGCCCTCGCCCCGCTCTCGGTCTCGTTCGACGTACTCGCCCAGGGCTCCGAGACTCTCTACAACGGCATCCGACTGCCAACGCCATGGCCGCCGCGGCGCCGCGTGCCGGACCCGTATCCGGTCACTCCGCCGTACCTGTCGGATCCTCCGGAGGTCATCCCCATCGACCTCGGCCGCCAGCTCTTCGTCGATGACTTCCTGATCGAAGAGACCACGCTCTGGCGGCGATGTCATCACGCCGTGTATCACGCCGGGAACCCGGTGTTGAAACCGGAGAGACCGTGGGAGCTCCGCGACGAGTACTCCGATCGTACGGGACGGCGACCGAATCCGACGGCCATGCCTTTCAGCGACGGCGTCTTCTTCGATCCGGCTGACGGCCTCTTCAAGCTCTGGTACATGGGTGGGTACTTGATGCACACGTGTCTGGCGGTGTCCGACGACGGCCTCGCGTGGCGTCGTCCGGCATTCGACGTGATCGAGGGCACGAACATCGTCATGCGTTCGGGCCGCGACTCGGGCACGGTGTGGCTGGATCAGTCGGCGACCGATCCGCGTCAGCGGTTCAAGATGGCGCTCTTCCACGAGAAGACGCTCAGCCTGCACGTTTCGCCGGACGGCATTCACTGGACGTCGATTGGCGAGACGGGCCTCGCCGGGGATCGCACGACGTTCTTCTACAACCCGTACCGGAAGGTCTGGGTGTTCGGCGTGCGCGCGGACCTCGTGCCCGGTCGCGGCCGCTATCGCCGGTACTGGGAGCACGCGCAGTTTGCCAGCGCGCATGGATGGAACGCCTCTGCCCCGGTCGCGTGGGTGCGTGCCGATGCGCTCGACATCGCCTGGCCGGGATTCGCGGCGGCGGCGGAACTGTACAACCTGGACTGCGTCGCCTACGAGAGCGTGCTGCTCGGCATGTTCAACGTGTGGCGCGGCGAGTTCGCGCAGCGGGAGAAGATTAACGAGCTGACCGTGGGGTTCAGCCGCGACGGCTTCCACTGGTCGCGACCCGATCGCCGGACCTTCCTCGGCGTCTCCGAGGCATCAGGCAGCTGGAACTGGGCCAACGTGCAATCGGCCGGCGGGGCGTGCCTCGTGGTCGGCGACACGCTGCGCTTCTACGTGAGCGGCCGACAAGGGGTCCCTGGCACCGACGAGCCGGGCGTGTGTTCGACGGGTGTGGCCATGCTCCGGCGTGACGGCTTCGCGTCGATGGACTGGCTCCCGGATGAGGTGCCGGTCGTACGGCGAGGCCTCCGGCGTGACCTCGGCACGCTGGTCACTCGTCCCGTGGTTTTCAGCGGCGGGCATCTGTTCGTCAACGCCGAGACACGAGATGGCGAGCTGCGGGTCGAAGTCCTCGACCGTCAGGGCCGCGTGCTGCCGTCCTTTACCTTCGACGAATGTGTCCCGGTGCGCGGCAACGGCACGAAGTTGCCGGTGTCGTGGTCGTCTGGCGCGTCGCTGGCGTCGCTCGCGAGACAGACCGTTCGCTTTCGGTTCAGCCTCACCAAGGGCAGCCTGTACGCGTTCTGGGTCAGCCGGTGGCCAACGGGCGAGAGCGGCGGGTACGTCGCAGCGGGCGGTCCGGGGTTCAAGAGCAGTCAGGACCTTCCGTAGGCGGCCGGTCTGCTTGCGTGCGGCGTGGGTGTGCCGCGCTCGTCGGGCGCGTGCGCGCGCCAGTATAGACTGAACGGCGGTGCCCACTCGGATCGAGCCTCCCGGGGACCGATCGCGCCCGCGCCTGGTCCAGGCCGCGGCCTTTCTTATCGTCGCCGTCGGCACGGCCGCCATCTATACGTCATCTCAGGGCGAGGCGCCGGTCTACCTGCATCATGACGAAGTGAACATTGGTCTCAATGCGCACGCCATCGCGCACACGGGCCGCGACCATGCGAATGGCCGAGCGTTCCCTCTCTACTTCGAACTGAGCCCGGGCGTCTGGTATCACCCGCTCGTCGTGTACGTCACCGCGGTCTTTCTGTCGGTGCTCCCGGTCGCGGAATGGGCGGTGCGGCTGCCCACGACGGTGGTGGGCCTGTTCACGATTGGCTTGATGTACGTCGCGGGACGGGATCTGCTGGGCGGGCGCCTGCCCGGCGCGCTGTGCGCGGTTCTGCTCGCGCTGACCCCCGCGTATTTCATCCACAGCCGGATCGCGATGGACTACGCCTATCCCATCCCGTTCGTGCTCGGCTGGCTGTATTTCCTGTTCCGGTTTCTCGGCACCGGACGACGATGGCGGCTCGTGGCTGCCACCTCGTGCCTGGGCGTGGGGTTCTACAGTTACCTGGCCTCGGTGGTGATGATGCCGGTCTACGGCGTCGTCACGGCAGGGGTGCTCCTCAAGGAGCGTCGTCTCAACCTGGCTAACGCCGGCCTGGCGATCGTCGGCTTCGCATGGCCGCTCCTGCCGCTCATCCCGTGGCTCGCCGCTCATCCGGACATGCTCGGGCAGACGCTCCGGCGCTACCAGGTGCAGCAATCCCTCGACGCCGTGATTCTGGACAGCGTGCAAACCGTGCTGTCGCATGGCCGGATGATGGAGCTGACCCATCTGTACTACTCGTACTTCGATCCTTCGTACTTCTTTTATTCGGGAGGCGCGTTTCTCGTCACCTCGACGCGCGCAGCGGGGGTGTTCGTGCCGGCGTTCGCGATTCTGCTGCTGGCCGGACTCCATCGGGTCGTCCTGCCGCCGCTGACGACGCTCCATGCCGTGGTGCTCGTCGGATTCGTCACATCGCCGCTGGCGGCCGTGATGGCCAAGGAGCCTTACGCGATCGATCGGCAGCTCGGGCTGCTTCCGTTCGCGGCCCTGCTCGGCGCCCTTGGCGCCGTCCACCTCTGGAAGTCTCACTGGGTTGGGAAAGCGGTGACGCTGGCCGCGCTGGCGCTCATACCCTATCAGTTCCACGCCTTTCATCGCGACTACTACACCGACTACCGGGACCGGTCCAGCCGCTGGTTCAACGGGAACGTGCGCGAGGCGCTCGAGACCGCCATCGCCGCCGCCGGCGCCGCGCCAGACGTGGCGGTCTACCTCGATCGCTCCATCCCGTACGTCGATCGGTACTGGGAGTGGTACGTGTTGAAACACGGACAGGACGGTCTCGGGAGGCGCACGGTGTACCTGGACGGCGAGGTCCTGACCGGGGTGACCGGCCCCGGCGTGATCGTGACGCGAGTCGAGTCTCGGATTCCCGGCCAGCTGGCGCAAGCCGGCGTCGAGCCCCTGGCCCTCATTCAGGAACCCAACGGGCAGCCGTCGTTCCTGGTGTTCGAGGCGCCCGCGCGGCCCTGACGAGTGGCGCCGGCGGTGGGTCAGCGAACGAAGACGACAAACGACGGGTGGTCGTTGGGTTCGCGAATGACGTACGCGCGGCGCAGCGCGTTTGATGCCTCCAGCCAATCCGTCATCGGGCCCTCGGCATTGGCGAGCACGAGGCTGCCCTCAGGCATGCCGGCGGGCTCGACCTCGCGGCCGCGAAACACTATGGTTCGACGCCACAGCGACTCGCGCCCGTGCTTGATCACGTAGAACTTCCAATAGGCATCGACCCAGGGAACCTCGTCGAGGTTGAGGTGCACGGCAGGCGTCACCGCGCGTAAGTCGTGCTCGAGCATCGTTTCGAGCGCGCCACGGATGTTGCGCTCGAACCAGACGCTGGATCGCACCCGGTACTCCCCCATGTAGTCGCGGTGAAACACCGCAAACTGCAGGGGCACGACGAGCAGGGCCGCCACGCCGACGCTGCGAGACCGCTTGCCTCCGGACAGCAGCGACTCGACACCGAGCGTCGCGATCAGCACCGCGAACGGCAGCATGACCAGCATCCGATTGACGGCGACTTCGGCCACGAGCGAGCCCGCCAGCGGCGCCGAAACGAACCCGAGCAGCAGGATCAGCCACGCGGGCCGCAACCCTCGCGTCACCATGTGGTAGAGGCCGACAGGCAGGAACAACGCGACGGGAAACAGGAAGACACCGGCCTGACGGGTGCCGTTGATGAGGCTCGAGCCTCCCGAGAAGAAGAGAATCGACGGGTTGAACGAATCGTAGAACGCTTCCGAACGAGCCGTCAGGCTCGTGTAGCTGGCGAGCTCACGCGCCCCCTGCAGGATATTGAGCCGCGAAGGGTCGTAGAGGCTGTACATGCGGGCCTGTTGACCGAATTGCTCAGGATGCGCGAGCAGCCACGGCACGAGCAGCAGCAGCGGCAGCAGGAACCCCGCCAGGAGGACCCCGGTGGCTCGCGCGCCTCCGCGCCCGGCCCGAACCGCCGTCACCAGCGTGAGCAGCACATACACCGGCATCATGACGACCGACGCCAGATACGTGTAGAAGCCGACGCCGAGCACCAGCCCGCCGGCGAACAGGACCCTCAGCCGACCGTGCTCGAGGAAGGCCAGGAGACACCACAGCCACGCCAGCACGAACGGCACGGGATACAGGTGATCCACCGCCAGACGGCTGTGGAGGAAGTGTGCCGGCGTCGTCGCCAGGAGCATGGCGGCGATCCAGGCCAAGAGGCGGCGCTCGAACAGCCGGCGAGCCACGGCGTAGATCAGCACGACGCTCGTGACGCCAACCACGACGCTCGGCAGGCGAATGGCGAACTCGGACAGCGGAAACGCGAGGAGCACGAGCGCGGTGACATAGGTCACGATCGGCTGCGCCCAGTAGTCGCCGCCAATGTGGATGTAGAGGGGCAGCAATCGACCGTTGGGGTCGTGCGCCGTAGTCGCCAGCGCGTGTGCGTTGAGGGCGTTGAGGACTTCGTCGTGCGCCAGGTACACGGGCGAGTGGTCGAGGCCTGCGACAAACAACGCGAAGACACCGGCCGCGAACAGGACGAGTTTCACGTCGTCAGCGCACCAACGCCCGGCCGCGACGCTCGGTGGTCGATGTCATACACTGAAGCACGCGGCCCCAGAATAGCACGCAGATGATGTCCCGCACGCCCCGCACATCGTGAACGAACCTCGACCGCCGCTGCAGCGCCGATCGCTGATGCCGGCGCTCTCATCATCGTGGACCGTCGGCGTGGCCTCGGCCACCTCCCTCGTGCTGGGTCTGTTCTTTCTCTTTGTCTGGTCGCCGTTGCCGTGGGGGTGGGAGGGCATCGATCACTACCACGATCGCGCCGTGCGCCTCGCCGCAGGTGAGCCGTTCGACACCACCGACGTGCCGTGGGGCTACGCGTACTACCTGGCGTGCTTCTACGTGATCTTCGGCCCCCATCCGTGGATCCCATTGGTCGCGCAAGTCCTCTTGAACGCGGGTGTACCCGTGCTGTTGTACCAGCTGGTCCGCCGCCTCGCCGACCAGCGGCTCGCCGCGCTCAGCGCGTTGCTGGTCGGCGTGTTCTCGTTCAACACGGTGTATGCGTCGACACAGTCGTCCGACGCCGTCTGCACGGTGCTCCTGCTGGTTTCGCTCCTGGCCTTCGACTACGGCCGGCGGTCCGGAGCCTTGGCGGGATACGCCGTCAGCGGCCTGCTCGCTGGCCTGATGGCGCAGTTTCGACCCAACCTGCTCCTCTTCGCGCCGTTCCTCGCGCTGGCTCACCTGCTGGCCGGACGAGGCCGTCCGCGGACCCTCGTCGAGATCGGGGCGTATCTGTCGATCGCCGGGCTGGCGCTGGCGCCTTGGGTCGTTCGCAACTACCGACTCACGAGCAGCTTTCTCCCGAGCAGCACGCACGGCGGCATTCAGCTCTGGTATGGCACGCTGCAAACCGGCCCGTACCTGGAGAGCCGGGCCTACAACCCGCGATCGTGGTTCGGGGAGTCCACCTTCCCGTATACGAGCCTCGATGGGCTTCCGATCGTCGTCAGCGCCGGACCGCTGTGCCCGGCGTGGACCCGCACCGACGCGACGCTGGTGTTCTGGACCGATCGGCAGCCGGTTCGAACCCGACTCGCGCCTGTGGTTCGCTCCGCCGACGCCATCGGGTTCGAGATCCCTGGGCAACCCGCGCCGACGGCCGTGTACTACTACGTCGAGGCGAAGGGCGGCCCTCCCGGCGGTCCGACCGCCACCGTGTACACCCCGGCACGAGGTCCCGACGCGCCCTTCGTGGTGTTCGTCTCCCACGATCACCTCGGCGATCTCGACGCGCACCACGACTTCGCCGATGTCATGGATCTCGTGCGGCTCCTACGGCATCTGACGTGGGACGAACCGCCGCCGGACATGCGGCTCGATGCCGATCGGGATGGCCGGCTGACCGAACGTGATCTGCGAGCCCTGGCGGCGGCGCTGGTCACCGAGGTCGATCGGCACGTGGGTCCCGATCCGGTCGACGTCATCGAGTCCACGTCCAGCCAGGCGACCCTTCGACTGCGCGACGGGTCGACGCTGACAGTGCCTCGCGCACCGATCGATCGCCTCACCGACCTGTCGGTCGACGGCGAAGGTGCGGTGAGATTGCTCTACGCGCGCCGCCCGATGAGCACGTGGGATCAGGGCGAACCGGCCGACACCAGCGGGCAGCCATGCTGGAGCTTCGAGCGCGTCGCGGTCAACGAGGTGTTCTATCGCCGGGAACCGCACCTGATGCGTCGGTACACGGCACTGGCGTTCGACAATATCCGCCGGGAGCCCGTGATGTTTGCCGCGGCGTCGCTCTATCGCATGATCCGCCTCTTCATCATTCGAGGCAGCGGCGATGTCAAGACGGCGCAGCAGTTCGGAGGGAGCTCGGCCATCTACGCCATCGGCCTGGTCGTGTCCAGCTCGGTCTTCCTGCTCTTCCTCGTGGGCGCCTTCATCGCCCATCGGAGTCGATCTCCGGTGCGATGGCTCCTGCTGCCTGTCGTGTACGTGCCGCTCACGATCAGCGTCGTCCTCACCAACATGCGCTACACGGTGTCGGTGCAGCCCTACGTGTTCGTGTTCGTCGCCGTGGCCCTGCTCTGGGTCTTCGATCGCGACCGGAAGGGCCGAGCGCGACGAGGAGGGTTACATCAGGGCGACGCGGGGCGCTTGACGGCCTCGCGGACGTAGTCGAACAGCACCTCGGCCTTCGTCATGTTGGCGTTGCCGATGGCGTGGGCGCGCGCAGCAGGCATCTGCGATGGCCGGCGTCGCAGGAACGCGTCCAGCGAGCTCACGGCCGGTGTGCCGTCGGCGAGGATCCGCATCAGAAAGTCGTTCATCAGCCGGGTCGTCCCTTCGTAGAAGAAATCACCGTCCGGGCAGATCGGCGGGACGATGTTCAGGAAGAAGACGATCCGATACCGACCCTGTCGCTGCAGATCCTGGAACCCACGCACGGCATTCACCCAGTGCACCCATCCTGGCTGGCGTTCCATGTCGGCCAGCAACGTCGGATCCGGCCGCTCGCCGTCCGGACACGCCAGCCGCGCGATCTCCTCGTCGCTCAGCCGGTCGTAGGGCGTCAGCGCCTGTGCCGGCAGCCCGTGCGCGTCACCCGCGTTCGCGAGCAGGGCCGACTCGGTGGCCAGGTGCTGGAGCCGCAGCCGATAGCTGTCCTGCCGTGACAGCAGCCATCCGACCTGCAGGCCGACGCGCTTGTAGAACTCGAACGAGTACAGATGCTGCTGGACCCGCGACACCGCGCGGCTCGCGAGGCGGGCCAGCGCGCCTGGCGTCGGCAAGGTCACGTTGCCGGTGAGATCGTTCTCGAAAAACCCGACAACCACGAGGTCGGGCTGGAACTGCGGGCCCACGTCCAGCAGGTGGGCCAGCTCCTGGCTGGTGTTGTAGCCGGGGACGCCAAGGTTCCACACCTGCCAGTCCACCTCCGGACGCCACAAGCGGAGTGCGTCCTCGAGGAGCCGCGGATAGGTGTGCACCGACCCGTGCCCGAAGGTCACCGAGTCGCCGAGCACCAGAATCCGGAATGTCGCCGGGCCCTTGGCGAGCGAGAAGTCGCGGTCGTCGCGAAAGCCAAGGTTGTTGATCCGCGTCGGAACCCCGGCGAACCAGCCGTCGTAGTTGGGCGCGAGACGCTGTCCCCTGACGGCGTCGGCCACGAACAAGCCTGGCGAGCCGCGGGTCGGATCCCAGGAGAGACGTACCCAGGCCTCGACGCCGGCCGCCAGGACGAGAAGGCTGAGCGCGAGCGTTGGCAGCGTGATCGTGAACAGCCTGGCCAGAACGCGACCGACCATCAGCCGATCTCACGGCGCGCGGACTCGGCCGCGGACCGTGGCGCGGGCGACCCCGCCGACACGAGCTCTTCGAGCCCGACGTGCAACCGCGCCAGCGCGACGCCATGCTCGGCGCACAGTCGTCCGAGCGTGGTGAGCCGTTCGGCATCGATCAGTCGCGCTGTCACCACCACCAGATCCACGGAGTTGGTGGACACGAGCACTTCCAGCGCGCGATAGTCGCCGAGCACCGGATAGCCCGCGACCCGCAGCCGCGTCACCTTGGGATCGTCGTCGATGAACCCCAGGATGCGCGCGGTGGGATCGTGATGTTCTCTCAACTGGCTCACGGCCAGCCCGGCGCCGTCGCCCGCGCCGTAGATCAGGACGCGCCGCCCGGCCGTTCGCTGCCGGAGCACGAACTCGCCGATGAGTCGAAAAGAGGCCCTCGAGAGCGTGACGAGGCCCGTCGCCAGGACCGCGTAGATCACGAACACGGTGCGCGAGTAACTGAAGAACCGATAGACGTACAGAATCACCAGCTGTGCGGCGAACGTGCCGACCAGCACGCCCTTGACGATGGTGACGGCATCCATCATCCCGAAGTAGCGCCACACGCCGCGGTAGACGCCGACGACGAAAAAGGCGATGAGCGTGCTCGCCAGCACCACCGGCAGAGAGGCGGTGAAGTTGCGGAACTCGGGCAGGAACTCTTCGGGGTCTTCGAACCTGAGGCGGTACGCCAGGTAGTAGGCAATGGCGATCAGACAGAAATCCAGCAGGATCTCCGCGACACGCCGCTTGTACACGAAATCGACGACGATCGGGGTGACGCCTCGCACGGTGGTCGGAGCGGCGACGTCGTACACCCGGATGCGCGCCAGGTAGACGGCGAACAGCCCCATCCCCACCAGGAACAGCACGGCCGCGAGCACGCTCCAACTGACGTCGGCGTACTTCATCAGCACGGCGACGACACCACCGACCGCCGCGAGGAGCCACATCACCGCCACGGCTGCCCGCTCCGACAGCCCGATCGCCACGAGGCGATGCGACGAGTGATCGCGCCCGCCCATCGACGCCGGGCGTCCCGACAGCTTGCGCATGACCGTCACGAGCGTCGTGTCGAAGATGGGGATCAGCAGCACGAACACGGGTGCCGTGACGATCGTCAGCACGTTGGACTGCGCGACCGATGCGTTCGGCGTGTTCAATGTCAGCGCCGCGAAACTGAAGCCCAGCAGCAGGCTGCCGCTGTCGCCCATGAAGATCGACGCCGGGTGCACGTTGTAGACGAGGAATCCCGCCGTGGCGCCGAGGAGGGCCGCCAGGTAGAACAGCTCCGGATCGGTTCCCATCGGCCCGCCGGGCAGCATGTCGATCACCAGCGCCGTTCCCACGATGAGGGCGATGCCCGCGCACAGGCCGTCCATGTTGTCGAGCAGATTGAAGGCGTTGGTGATGCCGACGACCCACAGCAGCGACAGCAGGCTGTCGAGCGTGATCGAATCGAGCCAGTTGAGGCGATAGCCGAAGAACAGGAGCACCGATCCGAGCGCGATCTGTGCGATCAGCTTGGTCGACGGTTTGATCGTGATGATGTCGTCGACCAGCCCGATCACGAAAATCACACCGGCGCAGGAGGCGACGACCGCCACCTCGGCAGCGCGGCCAAAGCCGGCGACGACGGCGAACAGCGCCAGACTGATCGCGACGCCGCCAAACAGCGGCGTGGCCTTCTGATGCCAGCGATCCTCTCGAGGTCGGGCCACGCAGCCCACACGGAACGCAACCTTGCGGCTGAGCGGGACCAGGAGGAGCGAAAGGATCAGCGCGACCAGGAACGGTGCGGCGATTGTCGACATGCAGGTCACGAGGGCCGCAGACGGGGCCCGGACAGGCCATGGTAGCGCGAAGCCCGCACCCGAACAAGGTAATGTAGGATGCGAGATCTCACGACATGCCGGCAGTGTCCGTGTTGATGGCCGTCTACAACGGCGAACGGCATCTCGCCGCGGCCATCGACAGCATCCTCGCCCAGACCCACCGGGACTTCGAGTTCATCGTCGTGGATGACGGCTCGACCGACGGCTCGCGCGCCATCGTCGAGCGCGCCAAAGACCCGCGCATCCGCCTGATCGCGCTGGGTCGCAACGTCGGTCTGTCGGCCGCACTCAACGAAGGGCTTGCCGCCGCGACCAGCCCGCTCGTGGCGCGTCAGGACGCCGACGACCTGTCGGAGCCCCGGCGGCTGGAGCATCAGCTCGCCGTGATGACCGCGCGGCCCGAGGTGGCGCTGCTGGGCACTCGGGCGACCGCGCTCAACGAAGACGGCACGCGGGCCGGCCTCGTGTGGCGACCAACAGGCGTCGCCAGCATTCGCTGGTACAGCCTGTTCGACAATCCCTTCGCCCACACGTCCGTGATGTTCCGCACCCGTGTGGTCCGCGACGAGCTGGGGGGCTTCGACGCGCGCCACGATCCCTTCTCGCAGGACTACGGCGTGTGGTGCCGCGTGATTGCGCGCCACGCCTTCGCGAACCTCCCCGACGCGCTGGTGCGCTACCGGGTGCACGGGGCCTCGATCATCGGCGCTCTCGACGCGGCGGTCCAGGACGGGCAGTACCGCGAGCGCTTCGAAGCGATCGTGCGGGAGATCATCGCGCGTCACGCGACGACGATGTTGCCGCGCGCGACCCTCACGCCGGACGAGGTGAGGCTGATGGCCGGCCTCGTGCTCGGGCTGCCGGCCTCGTCGTTGGGGGCATTCCTGCAATTGTTCGAGCGGCTGCTCGCGGCCTTTCTCGAAGACGAACCTGCGGCCCTCGCTCAGGAGGACTTCCGGGAAACGCTCGCGCGGCAGTTCGACGCCGTCGCCTTCCGCGTGGCGCCTGCCACGCGGCGCTCGGCACGCACGGTGTACAGTCACGCGCTCCGCCATCACCCCCGGCTCGCCGGGCACGTATCCTGGCCGCGAGCGCTGGCGCTGATGATCCTGGGCAAGCAGGGGCGCGGCGCGCTGTCCCACTGGCGCCGGCGTCTTGGTTCCTGAGCAAGACCCTCCGTCGCCACCGGCCCCTCCAGGGCGTCGTGAGGGCTCGGAATCCGTGCGCTGCGCCGCGCGGCTTTCGGCGGCCCCGCAACGCGTCTCGTGTCCGGGAGCGGAGGCGAGATGACGCGGCCGCTGGCGAGGCGCAGCCGCGCTAGCTAGGCCTTTCGCGCCCTGGCCGAGAGCACCTGCCGAATCGACTCGCGTTCCTGCGCTTCCGACCGCCGGCCGCGGGACGCCACACGGCTCAAGGCGCGCCACACGGGCAGCAGCAGCAGACGGGCCGCCGTCCGGGCTTGCGGCTCTCCTGCCAGGCTTGGGCATCCCCCGCGCGGGATGGCCAGCGGAGGCGTGCGTGGGCCAAGAAAACCGGGATCGGTGCTGAAGGCGAGCCTGACACCGGCGTCACGCAGGAGGGCTTGCTCTCGAGCACCGAAATCGAACCCTTCGGTGCCGTTGGGATAGGCAAAGGCCGTGACCGGCCGACCCAGCATTCGCGCGAGGTCGGCCACCGACCCTTGGATCTCGCGGCGCGCCCGATCGTCGGTCTCGTTGCTGAGCACCGGGTGATCGAGGGTATGCGCGCCAATCGTCACATCGCCAGAGTCGGCGAGTTCCGACAACTGGGCGAGCGTGATGTTCACCGAGCGTGGTGACTCAACGCCGTAGCGTGCCCGGATGGCCTCCAGTACGCGGCTGATGTCATCGACCGGCAGACACAACATCACGGAGTTGACCGAAAAGAGCGCGAGCTCCGAGAGGCGGCAGCCAAGCACCTCGGCCGCGACCTCCAGGATCCGCTGGTCCCCGAGGGCCTGGCGATGGGCTGTCAGCTCTTGAAACCAGTACGCGGTGCCATCGGCAATGATCTTGGGGGACACGAAGAGGGTGGCGGGGATGCCCATGCGCTTCAGCAACGGTGCGGCATCTTCGTAAAACGTCACATGGCCATCGTCGAAGGTCACGTGGCAGCGGTTGTTGAAGCGTCGCTCGCCGCCGACATAGGCGTCGAGGTCGGAAAGGCTGACGAACCGGTAGCGACGGCTCAACGTGCCCAGCACCCGCTCGAGCCAGGTGGCGGAGGGGACCTCGTGAAACGGGACGACGAGATTGGTGGACGTGAACACCGAGAGCGGATGCCTCATATCCACTCGAAGTCGCTGTCGATCAACTGCCAGCGCCACCCGCTGTCGGCCAGGCGGCCACGAAGGGCCGCGTCGGCGGTCCAGTAGGCGAACTTCGGCCGGCTCACGGCGGGAAACAGACCACGCAGCGAGGCGGCCGCGCGCGGGTTGGCTGGCAGATACCGCACCGCGCTGAATCCCTCGGCGGCGGCCCAGCGGGCCAGCGCGCTGAGCCGCGCGAGCACTTGCGGCTCGTGGGTCGCCGGCACCCACAGCACGTCGAGCCGCTGGCCGTCGCCAACGCTCACCAGCATCGGCGCCTCGGGCCCGCACAGGCGATAGCGTGCGCGGTTCGGCGACTCGCCGATCCGCCAGGCCACGTACTCAGCGTCGCGCCCGGCCGTGACGATCCCCGGCTCCTCCGGACCGCCCATGGCCGCCCCGAGGACGGCAAGCGCGGAGGCATCCAGCGGGCGCGGCTCGACGGCGGGTTCGCGCCCTCGAGCCAACCCCCGCACGGTGGCGGCGGCCGTGTCGAGGATGTCCCGCGCTGGCCCCGGCACACCCTGGAGCCGTGGGTGGTCTCCCGGCTTCAACCACACGGTGTGCAGCACGGGCTGGTCAGACACAAGCCAGCCCAGTCGCGTGAACACCCGCAGCGACTCGTTATTGCAGAAGGTGACGCACAGGTCTGCCGATTGAACCCACGCTTCGGTGAGCGCCGTCCCCAACCCCCGTCGCTGATACTCGGGATGCAGAGCGAAGTCCACGAACCACTGCGCACGCAGGTCTCGCCCGTCGAGCCGGGCCATGAAGGGGATGCCCCCAGCGTGGCCGATGATCCGATCGCCATCCACCATCACGAGGGGCAGCGGGCTCTCGAACGTCGTCGTGCGGTAGAGCCACCGCCAGATCTCGTGCAGCCCGCGACGAGGAAACATGTCGCGGTAGAACGCAGCCAGCCGGTCCTCCGGAAGATCACGGGCTTGCCGAATCTGGGGACTCATCGGGGTTTCGGGGTCCCCTCCCGACGTCGTCTGAGGATGAGCGCCAGGGTCCGGCGGATCGTGCGCGACACGTTCATCTTGCTCGCGCCAGGTTTGCGGTCGTAGTGGAGCACGAGGGGCACTTCGGCCATCGATGCGTCGAGACGACTCACCTTCCAGAGAACGTCTGGCATGCACGCGAAGCTCGGCTCGCTCACGAAGGCCTCGCCCCAGGCGGCGTAGGCCTGGCGCAGCACCTCCACCCGGTACGCGCGATACCCGCACGTATAGTCACGCACGCCGCGGATGTTCCATGCAACGCGGAACAGCCAGCTCACGACGATGCTGAAGAGCCGGCGGTCCCACGAGAGTCCATGAGACTCGGCACCGGGTTGAAAGCGCGAGGCGATCACGACGGACGCTCCTTCCCCGGCACACGCGATCATGCGTGGAATCAGCTCCGGGGGGTGCGTGTCGTCGGCGTCCATCGTGACGACCCAGCCATCACCGCGACAGGCGTCGAGCGCCGCCCGCAAACCGGTGTCGAGCGCGGCGTGGAGGCCTCGATTGACCCCGTGCGACGCGACGCGGACCGGCGGCCCGCCGAGCACACGGGCCACCGCATCGGGCGTGCCGTCGCTGCTTCCATCGTCAACCACGACGACGTGGACGGGATGCGGCAATTGCGGCGCGACGTCGCGCAGGCGGGCCAGCAATCGAGGCAGGGCCACGGCTTCGTTGTACGCGGGAAGGACCACGACGATCATCTGGGATCCGCCTGAGGGGCACGGGCATCGAGCCCCAGGGCACGGGCGACGCGAGCCGGGACCAGGCGAAGGACCAGCGCGGCCCCGACCACGGGCATGAACAGATACATCGGCAGGATCAAGCGGTACCCGTAATTCGACGGCATCGTCAGGAGCAGCGTGGCCAGGTGCGTGGCGACGAACAGGTGCAGCGGCATCAGCGCCAGACTCCTGGCACTCCCGAGGAGCACGATCGCCAGGACGTAGGCGGCACTCGTGAGCACGAACTCCGGGTGCGGGTTGATGGATCCCCCCATCCAGTGCACCATCCCGAGGCTGAATCCCAGCTTCGTCAGTGCGTTCGACAGCACCTCCAAGGGAAAATCCATCGTGATCCGGACCAGGACCAGGAGGGCCGACGACAGCGTGCCCGTGAACGCGTCGCGGTACGCGTCTGCGTTCTCTGACGGCAGATTGTAGTTGACGAAGGTCGCTGCCTGTCCCGTGGAGATCAGCACCGGGTCACCCGACATGACATAGTTGCGCACCGTCGCCGGCGCGATCGCCGCCATCCAGAGGACAACCAGCAACCCCGCAGCCATCGCGGCGCGACTCGCCCCGCGACGTTTCCACTCCACGAGGGCGACGAGCCCGGCCGCCAGCGGCAGCATGAGCATGATCGAGGGTCTGGTCAGCGCGGAGACGCCGCCCGCCACGGCGCCGAGGGCGAGATTGCGCACGGCACCCTCCTGCACGAAGCGCGTCAGTGCAAACACCGTCGCCGCCACCGTGAAGACGAAGAGGTTCTCGCTGAGCAGCGTGACCGTGTAGTACCGAACGAAGTCGAGCTGCTCCAGCGCCAGCAGCCAGACGAGCGCCACGAGAGCCGTCGGCGTTCCGAAGAGCGCCCGGGCCAGTCGATATACCAGGACGGAGGCGAGCGCGAGCATGATGAAGTTCGACAGGATCACGCCCGCCAGCGACTCGCCCGTGACGGCATGGGCGAGCGCAACGAAGTAGGCGTACCCGGGATAGTAGAAGAAGGGACTCCCCTGTCCGATCGCCAGACCCTCGGGCATGAGCAGTCCGCGCAGCAGGATATCGCGCGCGAGGTGCTCAAAGGCCATCCAGTCGTCCCCTGCGGTGAGGGTCCAGACACGATCCACGAGATGTCTCGCCTTCCACAGTCCCTGCGCCGTGAGGAGCACGATCACCGCGGGTGCGGCAACGTTGTCGAGCGCGGCGATTGGATCGCGGCGCGCCGTCCTCACCGTGCTCCCGATCCCTCCGAGGAGCGGCGGCACGAGCCACCAGAGCACCGCGATCGACGCGCCGGCATGGGCAGCCCATGCGAGCGCGGCCGCCGCAGAGCGCCACGCCGCCCGCCGAGCCGCCTCGGGCCCGGGCACCACCTCCACGTCTCCCTCGAGACGCAGATGCCCCTCTGTATCCGCACCCTTCGTGTAGCGCACCTCGAGGCGGTGGTCGCCCGCCTCGATGGCCAGATCGCGCTCCGCGCGCCCGACGTCGGCTGGCGACTGGACGCTCAGCGCCAACTGCCCGTCGAGTGACAGCTCCGCCTCGCCGCGGGCCTCCAGCGCGAGCCGCATCCTCCGCGACGCGCCCGGGGGCAGGTACCCGACCCAGCGAACCGAGAACGGGTCGGTGAACTCCCGGCGGAAGCCGTGATGAAAGCGCTGTTCGTTGAAGAAATGGACCGGGAAGGCGGTGTCCCGAAAATCCAGTCGAGGGTCGATTCTGGTGTACGGGGCGTCGCGGAAATCGGTCGAGCGCTCGAGTGGCGGGCGGAAATCGGCATTCCCATAGTAGTAGGCCTGCCATCCCGCGACGGGCGCCACCCACGCCGCCGCGAGCTTTCCCGCCGTGGCAACGGCCAGCAGCGCGAGCGTCGATCGTCGAACCCCCGCGGCCGCGATCAGGGGACGCGCCCACCAGAACACGGTCAGCAGGAGCACGATCAACGTCGTGCCCGTCAGGCCGAGCGGAATCCCTGCCAGGGGCACATCCGGGTGTCCTGGCACCAGGAGATAGAGCAGCGCCGCGGCGAGCGCCGTCACGTCGGCACGGCGCATCAGGACACCTCACCCGGCCTCGTCACCAGACGAGCGAGCCACCTCCTCCAGACGGCGTCAGCGGCGGCCGCCGCAAAGACCGGGGTGAACAGGAAGACAGGCAGGATCAGTCGGTAACCATACACCCAGGGCAGCGTGAGGACCATCGTTGCCAGGTGGCTGACGATGAAGACGTGGCTGGGCCAGGCGGCGCGCGAACTTGCCGCCCGAACGAGGACCAGCGACGCCAGGTACCCGAAAAACGCCAGCAGCAGCTCGGGATGCGCTCGATACCCCTGCTGCAGATGGACGAACCCGGTTGAGAAGACGAGCTTCTGCACGTTCCACGAGACGTACTCGGCGGGATGGGCCCAGGCGATGCGTGCCAGCATCGCGGCGCTGTCCACCAACCCGGAGGGCAACGCCGCCGTGTAGCCCTCCTTGGCGATCATGGCGGGCGGCAGGGCGTAGTGGATGAACGTTGGTCCCTGGCCCTTGGTGATGAGCACTGCTTCCCTCGCGGCAATGACGTTGCGCGCGGTCGCAACGCCGATCACGAGGAGCGCGACCCCCGCGAACAGCGTCATGCGGCGCACCGCGCCGCCGGCTCCCGCGCCCACTGAGAGGCCGGCCACGAGCGGCAACGCGAGCGCGAAGAAAGCGAGCATCGACGGCTTCGTGAGCGCGGCGACGCCAACCCAGAAGCCCGCGAGCGCGAGCGACCGCAGGTGCCCCTGGTTGGCGAACCGGGTCAGGCTCCACACGGCCAACGCCACAGGCAGGACGTAGAGGTTGTCCGCGAGCATCGTCACCGTGTAATAGCGGACAAAGGCCGCCTGCTCGATCACGATCAGCGCCGCCACGGCGATGACGGCCACCTGCCGGTTGAACATCCCGGCCGCCAGCCGATGCACGACGATCGTCGTGATCGCCAGGATCAGGAACTGGGCGAAGACGATGCCCGACCCGTCCTCGCCGACGAGCCAGTGAATCGCCGCGGCGAAGTACGAGTAGAGCGGATAGTAGAAGTACGGCTCGGCGGCGCCGACGGGGGCGCCCAGCAGCATGAGCGGACCGTTGAGCAGCAGATCGCGTGCTCGCGCCTCGAACCCGAACCAGTCGTCGCCGGTGGTGAGGTCCCAGACGCGTCCGATGTGGCCGAGGCTCGCGAGCGCTCCCTGAACGCCGAACAGCGCCAGGACGAGGACGGGCAGCAGGCGCGGCCCGCTTTCAGCAGGCGTCACGGCGCCGGCCACGACGATCACGGGGCGGGTGAGCATCCAGAGCACGATGAGGGCCGCCACGAAGTGGACCGGCCACGCGACCGCCGCCAGGATCCCGTCGGTCGCAGGCGGCGCCTCGGTCGCCTCCGCGGACTCGGTGAGGGTCATCGGCAGCCCTTCGACGGCGAGTCGTCCTGCCACGTTGGCGGGCTTGACGTACGACACGTCGATGCGATGTCGTCCGGGCCCAGGGTCGATGATCGCGTCTGAAGACGCGACTTCCCCGGGAGACGCCACGCGGAGGCGCTCGACACCGTCGACGGCGATCGACGCCATGCCTCGAGCGGTCAGCGTCACCCGATACGGTCCTGCGGCATCGACCCCGGTGAACGCGGTCCAGGCGATCGACAGGGGCTGCTCCACCACCAGCTGCGAACGGCCGGCGGGCAGCTCGAATCGCAAGTCGTTGAGGAAGTACACCGGAAACGAGGCGCCGTCGAAGTCCAGCACGCGGTCAATCCGCGTGGCACCGAGTCGCGTGAAGTCGGTCGAGCGCTCGGGGGGGCCGGCAAACGTGTCGTTGACGTGGTAACGGCCCGTCCACCCTAGGTCAGGCTCACCCACGGAGACGCCCGTCTTGACGACGGCACAAACCATCAGTGCGGCCGCAGCCGCCACGATGGTCACACGGGGCCACCGCACGTCGCGGAGGCACCACCACATCACCATCAGCGTCGTCACCAGGACGGCGCCACCGAGGCCAATGGGGACCCCTGCCAGTGGTACCGCCGAGTGACCCGGTACGATGAGGTACCCGATCGCAGCGAGCAGCGGCCACCTGGGGCCGCACGAGGCGTGTTCCGACCGGGTGGCCGGGGTGGAAGTCATGTGGTACGCTTTGCAGCCACGGAATGTGCGGCATCATCGGGATTCTGGGCTGGTCGACTCCGCCCGATCCCGACCTCACTCGACAGATGACGCGCGCGCTGGCTCACCGCGGACCCGATGCCGAAGGCGTCCGCTGCCAACCGCACGCTTTTGGCCACCGGCGCCTCGCCGTCATCGACCTTTCCCCAGGCGCCAACCAGCCGATGGCCGACGCCACCGGCGATTGCATCATCGTATACAACGGCGAGCTGTACAACTTCCGGGAGATTCGTCGGACGCTGTCGAGCGACGGCGTCTCGTTTCGAACTGACAGCGACACGGAGGTCATTCTCGAGGCCTACCGCCGCTGGGACGTCGCCTGCCTCGAGCGCTTCAACGGCATGTTTGCGTTCGGGCTCTGGGACAATCGACGCCAGCGCCTCTTGCTCGCGCGCGATCGCGCCGGTGAGAAACCGCTCTATTACCAGGCCTTACCCGACGGCCTGGTGTTCGCCTCCGAGCTCAACGCCATGAGGCTCCACCCCGCAGTCTCGACCTGCCTGAACCGCCGCGCGCTCGGCCAGTACCTCGCCTTCAACTACGTGCTCGCGCCTGATTCGCTCGTCGAAGGGGTCTCGAAACTCGAGCCGGCGCATTATCTGCTCGTCGAGCGCGGACGACCGCTCGCCCCGGTACGCTACTGGGATCTCGCTGCGCACTTCCACGCGAAGCGACGCTTTCGGTCCCATGACGAGGCCGCCGAGGCCCTGACCGCCGCCATCGATCGCGCCGTCGCGCTGCGCCTGGTCAGCGACGTGCCCGTCGGGGCGTTCCTGAGCGGGGGCGTGGATTCGTCCACGGTGCTGGCGTCTATCTGCGCCCAGCGCCCGTCGGCGCAGAATCGCACGTTCAGCATGGGGTTCCAGGAGGACACCTACGACGAGCGCGTGTGGGCACGCCAGGCGGCGTCGCATCTCGGCCTGGCCGGTCACCTCGAACAGATCGTGTCGCCCGACATGGCGGCGATCCTGCCGACCATCGTGCGCGCCGGGGATGAGCCGATGGCCGATACGTCGATCATCCCGGTGTACTTCCTGTCGGCCTTTGCTCGGCAACACGTGACCGTCTGCCTGTCGGGGGAAGGCGCCGACGAAACGCTGGGGGGGTACGAGACCTACCTGGCGGACCAACTCCGGCGCGCCACACAATTCGCCCCCGCGGGTGTGAGTCGTCTGGCCGCCGCAACCGCAGAGGCCCTCCTGCCCGTGAACTTCGGCCAGCTGGGCCTTCCTTATAAAATGCGGCAGTTCCTTCGGGGTCACCGGCTGCCGTTTGCCCGGGCGCACGCCACGTGGCGCCTGATCTTCGACGAAGACGAGCGACGCCAACTGGTCAGGCCCGAGCATCACGCGGCCGTGCTGGCGCCCGATCCGTTCGACGCGTTCACCCGGCACGATACCGACGTCCGGGCGTGCCATGATCTCGACCGCGCGACGTACATCGATATCAAGACCTGGCTCGCCGATGACATCCTCGTCAAGGTGGATCGCATGACCATGGCTCACGGTCTGGAGTCACGCGCGCCCTTCCTCGATCACGAGCTGATGGAGTTTGCCGCGGCGCTTCCACCCTCGCTCAAGGTCCGGCGGACGACCAAGAAGTATCTGCTCAAGCGCAGCCAGCGTTCGCGGCTGCCGCACGCCATCATCGACCGCAAGAAGCAGGGATTCAACGCCCCCGTGTCGCACTGGTTTGCCGGTCCGCTGGAAGAGCTGGGGCGGGCGGCGACGGCCCCGGCCGTGATGGGCGAGTGGCTGAATCCGGCAGCGGTCGAGCGCCTTTGGACGGAACATTCCGCACGACAACGCGACCACGGGTTCAAGCTGTTCGGGCTCACCGTGCTCGGCCTCTGGCTGCAGCAGGCGGCATGATTTCTGTCATCGTCCCCGCGTACAACGAGGAAGGCGGCATTGCCACGACGCTGGCCGCGGTGCGGACGATGGCGGGCGCCGCTGACACCACCGTCGAGATCGTCGTCGTCGACGACGGCTCGACCGATGAGACCGCACAGGTGGCGAGCCGCACCGGGGCGCGGGTGATCTCGCATCCCCACAACCTCGGCTATGGCCGCGCCCTCAAGACCGGAGTTGACGCCGCCACCTATGACACCATCGTGATCGTCGACGCCGACGGCACGTATCCGGTCGCCGAGATCCCGCGACTGGTCGCGACCTTCCAGAGAGGCTTCGACATGGTGGTCGGCACGCGGTCCGGCCGGGCGTTTCGTGAAGGGGTCCTGAAGAACGCGCTGCGCCTGATCCTCACGTTCCTCGTGGAGTTCACGGCCGGGCGCCGCGTGCCCGACGTCAACTCGGGGCTGCGCGTGTTCAGCCGCGCGACGGTGATGCCGTACTTCGGGCATTTGTGCGACACCTTCAGCTTCACCACGTCGCTGACGCTGGCCTACATGATGACGGGCCGATTCGTGGCCTACGAGCCCATCGGCTACGTCGATCGGGTGGGACGGACGAAGGTGCGGCTGTGGCGAGACGCGTTGCGCACGCTGCAATACATCGTCCAGGCCATCGTCTACTACAACCCCATCAAGATGTTCCTGATGCTGTCGGTGGCGACCGTCCTGGCGGCCACCTCCGCGGCCCTCGCGCTGGTCGTGTGGCAGCCGGACCAGCTCGGCGTGCCGGCTCTCATCGCAACGCTTGGAGCCCTCGTGGCGGTGTTGCTGTTCGGGCTGGGGCTGACCGCTGACCTGCTCCGCCAGATCATGCACAAATGAATGATCGGGACCGCGATCCACGCGGGCCGCGGGTCGAAGGTCCGCCTCGCCGCTCGAATGCCGAGCGGTTGATCGGGCTCACGGTCGGAGTGTCCGGCGGCCTCGTCGCCGGGCTGGCGTGGCTGATGCCCAGCCTGTATCGAGCGCTACCGCTGCACGCCGGTGATTCGCCCACGTACCTCGAATGGGACCCCAGACGTCCGCCGCTCTATCCGTTGGTGCTGTCGGCCGTCCGCCTGGTGGACCCTGATTCCTCAGTGCTCGGTGCCTGCCAGCTCGTCATCTTCGTCGCCGCGGCGGCGTGGTTGGCTGTGACCGTGGGGCGGACCACCCGCCAGCCCTGGCTCGCGGCCACCGCGGGGGTCGCGGTCGTCTGCCACCCGCAGGTCATCTCCTACTGCTTCACGATCCTGCCGGAATCGCTTCTGGCGGCGCTCATGATGGGGCATGCCGCGGCGCTGATTCGCCTCGTCGAGCGACCGGCAACGTCCACGGCGGTGCTGGCCGGAGCGACGCTGGCCGCGGCCGTACTGTGCAAGCCGGCGGCTGTCGGGTTCGCAGGCGGCGTCCTGTTGCTTGTCCCCGCGCTCTGGCACCATCGGCATCGTGTGCGGTGGTTCGGCGCCGTTGCAGCAGCGGTCGCGGTCCCCCTCCTCGGCGTCAGCCTCGTCAACGCGGGTCGTACCGGCGTGTTCGCTCCCCAGGCGATGGGAGGGCATGCGATGCTGGGCGTGGTTGGCACCTTCATGCCAGACGACACGCCGATCGAACCGCCCGCGCTGCAACAGGCGCTCGTCCGGGGATTGACACCGATCCGATCGGAGCTGTCGAGGATCGATTCGATCACGTGGTACTACTTTTACTCATCGCATGCCTACCACTACGCGGTCGAGGGTGCGACCAGGGCGGTTCTCGACTATCGTGAGATGCCGGCGGCGGCAGCCGCGACCGACGAGGTATTCCTCGAGATGAACGACCTCGGCGCCATGCTGACCCCGTTGGTGGTGGCCCGCGCCCCCCGGGCGTACGCGCGCCATGTCGTCGCTCATCTCTATGGTCTCTGGATGATGCCCTTGATCCGGCGGGCGAGCGATGAGGACCGCTTCAGGCACGAGCAGGCCCGCATGCAGGCGACCTATCCGGTGGTGGGTCGCGACCCGATTGCGCAGCGGACCGTGCCCGATGCCCTGTTCTGGCCGTACCAGGCCTTCCTCCTGATAGGACTCGCCGGCTCTGTCGGGGCGATCCTCGTGTTCCTCAGACACCCAAGACGCCGACGATGGCTCGTTCCGGCCATGATGGGGGCGATGGTGCACGGCTACTTCCTGCTCACGGCCGCCGCGCAAACGGGACTGCCGCGCTACGCCCTCACCGCGTGGCCCTTGCAAGCCATGCTCGTGTGGGGAGTGATCGGCGCCATGCTGAGCTACACGTCGTTTCCGGGACACCCGACAGGACCGGCCGAGGGCCGCGGGCACGATGAGTGAGTTGCCGCCCCCGGGGCTGTCGGTCGTGATTCCCATTCACAACGAAGAGGAAGTGCTGCCCCTCTTGTGGGAACGTCTGCGCCACGTCCTCGGTGCACTCGGCATCGACTGGGAAGTCGTCTTCGTGGACGACGGGAGCACAGATCAAAGCGCGGCGGTTCTCCATCGGTGGCACCAGGACGGCGCGCCGGTGGCCATTGTCGAGCTGGCCAGGCGCTTTGGCCAACAGGCGGCCATCAGCGCCGGACTCAGCCACGCGCGAGGGGCGATGGTTGCCGTGATGGATGGAGATCTGCAGGATCCTCCCGAGCTGCTCGCGGCGTTCGTGACGGAGTTTCGTGCGGGGCACGACGTGGTGTATGCCGTGCGGGCCGAACGACGGGAGGCATGGCATCGGCGGCTGGCGTACGCGATCTACTACCGCCTTCTGCGGCTGGTGGCGCAGGTGGACATCCCCCTGGACGCCGGAGACTTCTGCCTCATGAGCCGGCGTGTCGTGGACGTGCTCGTGAGCATGCCTGAACGGAATCGATTCATCCGGGGCATTCGAAGCTGGGTGGGCTTCTCGCAGGTGGGCGTGCTCTACGAGCGGCCGCCGCGCGTCCATGGGACGACGAAGTACTCTTTCGCCCAGCTCCTGTACCTGGCGCTGGACGGGTTGATCGCCTTCAGCGTCATGCCGCTGCGCATCATCACCTTGCTGGGGCTGAGCGTCTCCGTCGTGTCCATCGGGGTCGCCCTTTTCTACCTGGTAAAGAAGCTCACCTCAGGTATCGGGCTGCCTGGCTTCACCACGCTTGCCGTCGCGCTGTTCTTCCTGGCAGGCGTGCAGCTCATCACGATTGGCGTCATCGGCGAGTACGTCGGGCGCATCGCCGAGGAAGTCAAGCAGCGTCCGCTGTACGTGACGCGGCGGGTCACCAAGAGATCGGCGTGCTCCGAGTCCTGATGCTCGACAACGAGTTCCCACCGCTCGGCGGGGGAACCGGGGTCGTCAACCAGCAGTTGCTGGACGCGTGGAGCCGGCTCGACGATGTCAGCGTCGACCTGGTGACGTCGTCGCGCGCGGCGCGCGGCGCCGAGACGCAGCGGTTTGCCGAGCGGATCACCGTCTACAAGGTCCCTGTCGCCAATCGCGACATCCATCACGCCACGAACACGGAACTGCTGCGCTTCGCGGCGCGGGGCCTGCGCGCCAGCCTCGAGCGCTGCGATCAGGTGCGGTACGACCTGAGTTTCGCCTATGCCGGCGTCCCCGCGGGCGGCATCAGCTACGCGCTCGAGCGGCTCCGGGGCCTTCCCTACGTCATCTCCCTGCAGGGTCCGGACGTTCCCGGCTTCGAGCGCCGGTATCGGCTCCTCTATCCCCTGCTCCGCCCCGTCCTCCGACGAATCTGGCGCCACGCCGAGAGCGTCGTCGCGATCAGTGAAGAGATGGCCGCGTTGGCCCGACAGACCGACCCGCACGTGACGTGCGCGGTGGTGCCAAACGGTGTCGACGCGACGGTATTCCACCCGGTGTCGACGCGCGCCTCGAACACCGTCCACGTGCTCTCGGTCGGCCGACTGATCGAGCGCAAGGGACACCATCACCTCCTGCGCGCATTCGCGTCGCTGATGGGACGGCTTGACGATGAGGTTCGGCTGACGCTGGTGGGCACGGGCGATGCGGAATCGGCGCTTCGCGCCCTGGTGGACGATCTCAGGCTCGGAGACCGGGTTACCTTCGCAGGCGTCGTTGCACGCGAAAGGATGCCCGCGATCTACCGGGACGCCGACGTGTTCGTCTTGCCCTCCGACCGCGAGGGCATGTCGATCGCGCTGCTGGAGGCGCTGGCGTCGGGGCTGCCGGCCGTCGTGACCGCGCACGGTGGGACCGAGGGTCTCGTCGTCGACGGAGTCAATGGCTACACCGTGGCCCCGGGCGACGTCCCCGCGCTGGCCGAAGCGCTGGCCAGACTCCTTGGAGAGCGGCACCGGTGGCCGGCCATGGGCGCCTCGAGCCGCCAGCTCGCGACCACCTTGAGCTGGACGTCCTATGCAGAGCGGTACCTGGCGCTGTGCCGGACCGTCGCCGCGCGGAGGCGCCGGTCATGAGCGCGTTGCGGGTGTGCATTCTCACCAGTCAGTACTTCGGCTGGGGGATCTACGGCGGCTTCGGCAGCATGTCGCGAACGCTGGCCGAGCGCCTGGCCCGTGAGGGGCACCAGATCAGCGTCATCGTGCCGCGACGGTCCGGGCAGGAGGCGCACGCGCTCATCAACGGCGTGCATGTGTTCAGCTTCTCGCCTTTCAGGCCGTCCCAGGCTGCTCGCCTGATCGCCGACAGCCCGGCCGACGTCTTCCATTCGCAGGATCCCACGGTGCTGACGTGGCTGGCCGAGCGGGCTCATCCGCGCCGGGTCCACCTCGTCACGTGCCGTGATCCTCGGGACGCCCGCGACTGGTGGACCGAGTTTCGCTGGGCGACGCCGACGCGGAGGCTGCTGATCCCGTTCAACTATCTGACCGAGTCGAGCACGCTCGTCGCACACAGCGTTCGGCGGGCCACAGCGGTGTTCTGCCCCGCGTATTGCCTGAGAACCAAGATCCAGCGGGTATTCGGGCTGTCCCGACTGCCGCAATTCATCCCCAACCTGATCGACGTGCCCCCCACCATGCCCACCAAGAGTGCCGTTCCGACGATGACCTTCGTCGGGCGATGGGACGGCCGGAAACGGCCCGAGGTATTCATGGAGCTGGCCCGGCATTTCCCGCGTTATCGATTCATCGGTGTCGGTCAGGGGAGCCGGTCCGCCGAGGCGCGCTACGATGTCGCGCTGCGACAGCGCTACGCAAGTGTCCCGAACTTGCAGATGCCAGGATTCATCGATCGGTTCGCCGACCCGGCACGACTCAACGCGATCCTGAGCGAGACGTGGATTCTCGTGAACCCGGCGTCGCGAGAGGGCCTGCCGCTGACCTTCCTCGAAGCCGCCGCGCACGGGTGCCGTATCTTGAGCGCCGAAGATCCGGACGGGTTCGCGTCACGCTTCGGCCGCCGGGTGGAGGATGGCGATTACGCGTCCGCGCTGGCAGCGTTGCTCGACGAGGATCCGCGGGAGAAGAGCCAAGCGGCCTTCCAGTACGTCAGAGAGACGTATGAAGCCTCGCAGGCGCTGGCGGCCCATGTCTCGGTGTACCGATCGTTGTTGTCATGAGCGGCGCAACACGAGACGTCGTATCACCGCGCCATCGTCCCGCATGTGTGGACCAACATGTCGTCTCGGTGATTGTTCCGACCCTTGGCCGTGCAACTGTGGCCCGCACGCGCGCGGCGATCGGTGCACAAACTCGCCCGCCTGACGAGTTGATCGTCGTGCCCGACCCGGATCGGCGCGGCATCGGCTGGGCGCGAAACGAAGGCATCCGTCGTTCGAGGGGGGACCTCATCGCCTTCACAGACGATGATTGCGTGCCACCGGACGATTGGCTGGAGCGGCTGATCGAAGCCATCGACCGTGAAGGGGCGGCTGGCGCGGGCGGCACCTTCGCCGAGACCGACCCGCTGCTGATCCAATCTCGGCGCATTCGAGAGCGTCAGCGCCGTGGCCCACCCGTCGCCGGCAACGGCGGCAACGTCATGTACGCCCGGAAGTGGTTTGAGCAGTGCCTCGCCGAAGATGGGTGCGTCTTCGACGAGTCGTTCAGAGACTATGGGGCGGAGGACTGGGAATTCGCCTGGCGGATTCAGAACCGTGGCGCTCGACTGGTGTTCGTCGAAAACCCTGTGACACACCTTCGAGCGCTGTCGCGGGCGGCCTACCTGCAGCACCAGTTCAAACGCGGCATCGGAATCGCCGGCCTGTTCAAGGCACACCGGCGCGCGCCCAATGCCCGGCCCGCGCAGGACAGCCTGCTCTGGGGCCAACCGCGGTACGAGCGGCGAACTCCGTGGCTGAGCGTGCTCTGGACCAAGGCGACCGGCCCGCTGTCTGGAGACAAACTCGCCGACACCCCTCTGGTGTGGTGGTATTGGCTTGGCGAACAAGCGCAGGGACTGGGCTTTCTGTGGGGTCTGATCACCTTCACGGCCCGCAGTGGCTCCCACCCGCCTCGACCAACGCACGCATGATGGGTACGCAAGCCCGGCAAGCACTCCCCGTTCTAGCCGTGGGAGCGGTTTCG
>JBQTIE010000305.1:0-3896 GCA_052389315.1 Acidobacteriota bacterium | reverse complement strand
TGATGGGCCGCCCCTCGGAGATCTGGGTGGACGCCGCGGACAACGAAGTCTTCGTCGCCGACGGCTACGGCAACCGCCGCATCATCGTGTTCGACGGCGCGACGGGACGCTACCTGCGGCACTGGGGTGCGTATGGCCGGCGGCCGGAAGATCCGCCGACTCGCGGTGCTGGAGGAGCAGTCCCGGCGGCGGGCGCACGGGGCGCCACAGGGCGGGGCGGGGCCGCGGGTGGCGGAGGGGGCGCGCCTCAGGACGCCACCGTGCCTCCCTCACCGCCGCAGCAATTCGCGGTCCCTCACGGCATCGCGGGCTCGCGCGATGGCCTCATCTACCTCGCCGATCGCGCCAACAATCGGATTCAGGTGTTCCGCCAGAGCGGCGAGTTCGTGGCCGAGCGCATTCTTCGGGCACGCTGCGGACCGCTGGAGCAGGCGACGTGGGCGCCGAAGCGTCCGTGCGGCACCGAGGCGGCGTTTTCGGTCGGGTTTTCGCACGACGCGCCGCAGACGTACCTGTACGTCGCTGACGGCGGCACCCATGTCATCACGGTGCTGCGACGCAAGGACCTTGAGGTCGTCAGCGAGTTCGGCGGACCTGGCGTCGGTCCAGGCCAGCTCGGACGCCCACACAACATTTCAGTGGACCCCGCCGGCAACCTCTTCGTCGCCGAGGCGGCCGGCCCGAAGGTCAAGCACCCGGTCACCGGAGCCGACGCGGAGGCCGGGTTCCGCGCACAGAAATTCAGGTTCACCGGCACGCGGCCAGTGCGGTGAGGCGGGCCCGCCCGCCCCGGGTGGACCAGCACCGTTCGGCTACCATAGGCCGCCAGGTTGCTCCAGACCATCCTCTCGGCTGCCATCGTCGTCACGCTCTCGACGTCAGCGGTCATCGTCTTGGGCTGGGGCCGGCGGCGCGTCGCGGGGCCGATGCCATTGTCGCTGCTCGGCTTCATGGCCGTGCTCTTCACCTCCGGCCTCGACGTCGGCCTCATCATGTTCCCGCTCACGGAGTTCCCGGTGTACGCGCGCGACCCGGTGTACGCGTTCGCCAATCCCCTGGCCATTGTCTTCGGGTTCTGGGGGTTCCTCGTCTGGGGCTTTTACTTCCTGACGACGTTTTATTTTCTGGCTGTAGAGCCGCGCATGCGGCTATTCGAGATTCCGTGGGTGAAGGTCGTCAACAACGTCGTGGTCGTCGGGACGTGCGCCTTTACCGCGCACCTGCTGCTGCGCAACCTGCCCTTCTACGCGCCGGCGGTTGGCGACGTCACACGCTACGCCGTCGTCGCGCTGACCGTGCTCCTCGCGGTGCTGTCGAGCACGCACATCCGCTATGTCCGAATCCTGAGCGTGTCGTCGATGTGGCTCTTCGGCGCGCTCGGTGCGGCGTTGTGGCTCTGGTCTGGAATGGGCGTCGGCGGGCTGGCCGGAAGCGCGGCCAGCATCGGGGCCTACTTCACACACCTGCCGCGCTTTGTCTTGCCCATGTAGGACTACCACGAGTTCTATCTCTTCTGGTGGTTCTCGTGGAGCATCATGATTGGCCAGTTCGTGTCGCGCTTCGTGGGCAGGATGCTCACGTGGCAACTGGCCGTAGCGCTACTCCTGATCCCGTCCGTCCCGCTGGCGGCCTGGTTCTCGGTGCTGTATTTCTATTTTCGCCAGCAGGTTGCGGTGCCGCCCGTGCTGACCGTGATGATGGTCGTGGTGGGCGTGGTCTTCGTGATCAACTCGCTCGATTCGTTGATTCGCTTGTACTCGGACAACCTCGGCCTGACGGCGCGGCGGCTCGGCACCCCGGTCTACGTCGCTGCTCACTGGCTGCTCATGTGCAGCCTGGTCCTCGCGTTTCAGTTCACACCGCTCCGGATCGAATGGATTGGCCTCGTGGTCATCGGCCTGTACGCGACGATCTACATGCTGATCATCCGCAGGCGTGGGGCGCTGACGCCGGGCGCCGACGGGGCGTGGCGAGGCGCCGTGCGGTCCCCGTGACGTCCCAGATCGAGGCGAGTCCGCGACCATTTCGAGACCCTCCGGCGCCCGCCGCCCGCCCAGGACCGGCTGCACGTCCAGGAGGCGGAGCTCTGGCGGATACTGCGGATGCATCGCGTCCTGTGCCGGAGCGGAACGATCCGCCTACCTCTTGCCGCGTGCCGTGGCGTGTTGCATGATCTGACGGCGCCGCGCATCCGTCTGTTGAAGGGTGGAGACCATGCGCCGAGTCCGCTCCTGGGTTCTCGCGGCGTGCGTGTTGGCCGTCGTTGACGAACGCGCGGCCCCTCTGTCCGGTCCCACGACGTTGCAGATGCGGCCGGTTGTCGTGGCGGCCGCGCACACGCAGGGGGCAACGACGGCCTGGGGGGTGATCGCACGGGCCACCGGCGCCCTGTGCGGCAGCCCGGGCGCGCCTGGCTGCTCGACCCCATCACACACCGCGGCTGGACTTCTAATAACGGCACAGGCCGTCGAACCGCCGACCAACCTCACAGCGTCCGTGAACGGCGACACGGTGAGTTTGCTGTGGACCGGTGTCAGCCCCGCCACGTCTTACATCATCGAAGTGGGATCCTTTCGAACTGGCGCCAACCTGGCTGTCTTCGACACACAGTCCACCGCCACGTCACTCGTCGTGACGGGAGTGCCGCCAATGAACTACTGGGTGAGGGTGCGTGCGCGCCGCGGCAGCGATACGAGCGATCGCTCGAATGACGTGCACGTGCGCGTCAGGGGCGGCCATTGTCTCGTCGATCGCGTTTACTCCCCCATTGATTGGCGCCCCTCGGGTGGAGGATCCACCGTGACGCTCGCCTGGGAAGAGCTCACCTTCGGGTGCCCCCCGACGGAGTACCTCATCCAGGCCGGTTCGACTAGCCTCGCCACCGACGTTGCGAACTACAGGACGGGAAGTGCGGCCACTGCCTACACGGCGAACAACGTGCCTCCTGGAACCTATTACGTCCGCGTATTCGCGGCCAATGACGTCGGCGAGAGTCTCTCTGCCACCGAACGGATCGTCGGGACTGGTGCCTGCGTGTATGGCGTGCGGCCGACGTCGCTCTTCATTTCGGCCAGCGGCCTCAATGGATTCATCGCCATCCAGACGGATCCGAGTTGTCCTTGGACGGTGACCACGGATGCCTGGTGGTTGGTGACGCCGTCCGGGGGACCGGTGACGCTGAACGGCGCTGGCGATTTCTCCACGAACATTTACGCCCCAGTCAACAACGGATTCAACCGAAATGCCACGATTCGTGTCCGCTGGCCCGGCGGCGGCGGCGATGTGCCCGTCATGCAGCGAGGGTTGAGTTCTCCCTTTTAAAGCGCGCCCCCCCGAGTGGGCCTCTTCAGCTCGATGCGCACGGCCCGGACGAGGTGCGCCTGGAGGCGATTGAGCTGGCGCACCCGTCGTCCAGAGACGGCCCATTCTGCTCGGCACTAATCGAATAGCCAAAGCCGTCGGCGCCGGCAGGGCCGGCGGGTCCCGTGTCGCCTTGTTGGGCAAGCAGCGCCCATGGCGCGCCGCTGCTGGGCGTGCTGTTGAGATTGCCACCGGTGAGCGAGACGTAGCTCGAGCCGCCGAAGAACACCGCATCGCCGACGGCGTATGTGGTCGCGTTGCTCCAAGTCCCTTGAAATGTGATTGGCGGTCCCGTCGCGCCCGTCGCGCCCGTCGCCCCCAACGTTCCGCCCATGGCGACCTGCAGGCTGCCGCCAACGAGCGCGACCGACGTCACTTCGTCGAGCGACACGCCAGAGACGTTGCCGACGAGGAGTCCCTCACCGATGGTCAGCGACGTGCCGTCGAGCACGAATGGGACGACGGCGTCGAACGGTTGGCTGGCGCCGCCGCTGGAGGTCAGCATGGCGTGGATAGCCACCGTGCCCGAGCTGCTC
>JBQTIE010000304.1:0-3962 GCA_052389315.1 Acidobacteriota bacterium | reverse complement strand
GCGTGCGCGAGACAGCAGTGCTTGTACTTGCGTCCGCTGCCGCATGGACAGGGGTCGTTGCGTCCGGCGCAGGCCATGGTGATTCCCGCGACCCTATTACCTCGAGGGGCCCCGCCTCACGACGTCGGCGCCAGTCATCAGCACTATCCCGCCCCCCATCACCCCGGCTGCATTACACTGCGGTCTCGCATGACGACCACGCGCTCACAGCCCCTGCGTCTCCTGCTGGTGTGTGTCGCGGCGTCGGCCGTGGGCTGCGCCACCGCCGCGCCGCGTGCCGCGCCCGCTCAACCGGCCGCGCAACCAGCCAACGCTCCCGCGCCCCTGGCGGCGACCCTGCCCGAAGCTATCCGTTGGGTGCGCGCCGCGGCCGAGCATCGCGCGATCTTCCTCCAGGTCTACGGTGCCGCGTCCGAGCGCGTGCGCGAGGCGGCCGCCGGCCGCGCGAAGGGGACGTGGGCCGTCATTCTCGACGCCGACGAGACGATTCTCGACAACTCGACCTACCAGATGCGCCGCGCGGCCGAGGGCCTCGCCTTCACGAACGAGACGTGGAACGCCTGGGTGCGGGAGGAGCGCGCCCCGGCGCTGCCGGGCACCGGCCCGTTCCTGGCGCTCGTCCGCGATCTCGGCGGCCGCATTGCGATCGTCACCAATCGAGACGATGAGGTCTGCGCGGAGACGCGGCGCAACATCGCGGCGGTGGGGCTCGTCGCCGACATGGTGCTCTGCCGCGTGATGGGCGCGAGCGACAAGAACCCGCGGTTCGAGGCCGTGCAGAAGGGCACCGCCGCGCCCGGCATCGGCCCGCTGGACGTCGTCTTGTGGATTGGCGACAACATCCAGGACTTTCCGCGCTTGTCGCAGGAGATCCACCAGCAGCCGCCGGAGGCGTTGGCGGCGTTCGGCCGCACCTACTTCGTGCTGCCCAACCCGATGTACGGATCATGGGAGCGCCTGCCGGTCCCGTGAGGATCGGCCGCCGGCGTGTGAGGACGAGGACATCATGCGGTGATGCGCCTGCCCCATCGACGACCATGCCCACGCGCGGCTGATCGCCGAGCGACTCGCGGCGTCCCGCCGTGTCGTGCTGGACGCAGCCGAAGTCGAGACCAACATCATCGTGTTGGGAGTGTCGGCGGTGATGCGCCTCACGCGCCGACGGTGGTAGCGCGTGCCAAGGCGCGCGACGTGCTCGTCTTGCCCTTCAGCCCCCACAAGATTCGCGTCGTCACGCACCGCGACGTCTCGAGAGAAGAGTGTGTGCACGCGGCGGAGGTGTTGGTGGACGTGATCGAGGGCGGGGCTCCGTGACGCTGGCGACCCGACCTCACCGTCCAATCCAATACGCAAACTTCACGAGCACGACATCATCCGCTGGCGCCGCAAACAATGCCCTCGTGTCGCGGCCAATCGAGAACACGCCAGGACGCTGGAAGTCCTCCCGCCGCTCGGTCCAGACGACATACAGCGTGGACCCCAGCCGCCACTCCCACCGGAACACGGCGTTGACCCGCATGGACTTGAAGTTGAAATCGGGATCCGCGAACTGGAACGGCCTGGCGGGACCGAGACGATCGGGGTCCACGGCGTAGCGGCGTGCACCGGGATCGTAGTCGAGCGTTCCGATGTCGGCGCCGTACTCGCGGAACTCGAACGCACCGGGACGCGCGAACTCCTTGAAGCGCGAGTAGTCGCCCGTCGCGAGCAGCGGCTGCGCGTACACCTGGACGGACATGCGGGGACTGAGCAGCCAGTTCAGGCGCGTCACCATCGAGATCTGCGTCTGCCGGAGGTTCGCGAAGACGTAGCGGCCACCGAACGTCTCCACGGCCGTCTCGTCCTCGACGCCGCGCACGTACTGCGCGATGGTCCGCGACCGGTGCACCTCGGGACCGACCGACACGGAGACCGACGCCGCCGGCTTCACGGACACCGACACGCGCGTGAAGGTGCCCCATGCGCCGGCCGCATCTGACGAAAAGAACTGTTCGCCGTCGAGCGAGATCGCCTTGCGGCCGTCGGTGCCGCCGAAGAGCCCCGCGAACCGCCCGCCCGGCGCCCCGGCGGCCGGGCCGCCTCGCGTGAGGAAGTTGTCGCGGGTGGACCGGCTCATGCTGACGTGCGAGCCCAGCCGCCAGTAGTTGAGGAACTGCAGGAACGCGACCGCGTTCCATCCGTCCCCCTGCAGCCGCCGGTCGTAGTCCCACGTCCACCATTTGGCCGCCCAGAATACGCGCTCGCGCGTGAACCGGTCGGGCGTGGGCTTTCGAATCAGAAAAACGGAGTGCGCGCCCGCGACGCCGGCGCGGAACGTGAACCCGAGGTCCCCGGACTCGAAGCCGGGGCTCACGCCCCACAGCGCCGCGTTGACCTGCCACAGTCCGCTGTTGCGATTGAGGTTGACGCGGCCGGTCCAGCCCGACAGGCTCGTGGCGTTCGGGTCAAAACGTGCGCGCGGTGTGTCGGGGCGCTGCAGGTAGCGCTGTGAGGCCCGCTGGGTGTCGGCGATGGCCGCTCGCGACCCGCGCACGGTGCTGCCCACCATCATGCCGTGGACCACCCAGTCGCGCTTCGCATCGAGGAAGGCGTACGCATCGCCGCCGACGACATACGCGCGGCGCGGCACCCGCGCGGTGAGCGCGAGGTCGCGCCCCGAGCGCTCGACGCCCGTGGCCAGGATGCCCGCGCCGATGCGGCGCGTTTCGTACTGCGCGCGCCCGACAAAATAGTTGGTGAGCGGCTCGACGTCCTGCCGGCTCCGGCGGTCACCGTCGGCCACCCGCGCCGCCTCGCGGCCGGTCACCGCATTGAGCACGCCGAGGCTCCAGCCGTTCGACGTCTTCCCGCTCAGCTTCGCGGCGCCCAGGATGGTCGTCGCCGTCGGCGCATCCACGAAGGCCCCGGTGGCGCTTCCTTGCGGCGACCGGCCGATGCGCCTCGAGTAGAAGATCAACGGGTCGGCGCTGTTGAAGCCCCAGGACGAGTTCGACCCGCCGCGGCCGAAGTTCGTGAATATCTGTGCGCCCTCGATGAAGAACGGCCGTCGCTCTTCGAAGAAGGTCTCGAAACCGGTCAGGTTCACGACCGCGGGATCGACTTCGACCTGCCCGAAGTCCGGATTGATGGTCGCGTCGAGCGTCAGGTTGCTGGTGACGCCTCGCTTGATATCCACTCCGACGCCGGCCAACGCACGCGCCCCGTCGTTGAAGGGATCCCCTTGCTCCGGGCGGACGAACTCTGCGCGCGTCACCGTGTAGGGCAGCACCTCCAGGCGGCCAGACGAGGAGAGGTTGGACAGCCCGGACAGGTGCGCCATGCGCGCCGCGAGGCCATTCTCCGCCTTCGGCACGAGCGCCAGCCAAGACGACTCGTTCTTCCGCTGAATGTACCGCACGGCGTTGACGCCCCACACATCGGCAGACGAAGACGTGAAGCGCAGCTGTGACAACGGAATGCGCATCTCGGCCGACCATCCCTCGTCGGTGATCGTTGCCGCGCCGTCCCAGACGCCGTCCCACGACTCGTCGGTCGAGGTGTCGTTGAACACGATGCCGTCGCGCAGCGCGCCGGCGGCGCTCACCTGGAACATCGCGCCCGTCAGATGGTCGTGCCGCGGGTCCAGATAGATCGTGAAGCGATCGGCGTCGGCTTCGCTGTCCCGCCGCGACAGCCGCGAGACGATGCGGGACGGGTCGGAGTCGAAGAGGCGGACGCCGACGTAGAGGGCCGTGTCATCGAAGAGGATCCGCAGCTCGGTGCGCTCGGTGGCCGGCTGGCCTTCGTCCGGATCGCGTTGGGTGAATTCCATCGCGGGCGGCGCCAGGCGCCATGTCTCTTCGTCGAGGCGGCCATCGATGGTGGGGGGAACCTGGACTCGAACCGCCTGCAGGCTGGGCACGGGCCCGTGCGTGCTCTGCCCTCGTTCCCCCGTCCGCGCCCGCGACGTGCGGCCAGGGCCA
>JBQTIE010000303.1:0-5227 GCA_052389315.1 Acidobacteriota bacterium | reverse complement strand
AGTACTGCGTTTCACAATTACGGTGGCATTCGGCCGGCGATGCATCCCGCCTGGCGGCGTTGCTCCTTCCTCAAATACTCCAGGTATTCTCGGTCGTCGCGCCTTGCCATCCGGGCGCCTCGCCGCCCTCGGTGCGTCACCGTAATTGTAAAACGCAGTACTAAGTGTCCTGACGCGGGCTTCGATTGGCAGCCGATCGAAGCCAGGGGCGGCCGCTGCGCTGGCCGCCGCGAGCTCGAGCTGCCCCCGGGGCCAAACGCGTCGCCGCAAGACGTCGCGCGGCGCGACGCCCGGTAGACTGCCACGCGGAGCGGGGCACAGCCAGTGCTTGCTCCTACCAGTCGACCTGCACCGTCAGTTGCACTGCGCGCGGCTGGCGCACGCCCGTAATCGAACCAAAGTTCCCCGACGTGATGCTCTCCGTCGGGAGGTTCCGCTGCGGGATGTTGAACAGGTTGAAGGCCTCGGCCGACACCTTGAGGCGGCGCTCCATGATGCGGGGCGACCATTGCAGCGTGATGTCCGTGTTCACGTACTTCGGGTTGTTCTCGAAGGCCGTGATGGGCGTCAGCCCGAAGAGCGACCGCAGGCGGTTGGCTTCGTCGGTTGACAGTTCGCGGACGCTGTTGCGCGAGAAGCGGAAGCCGTCGCAGCGTACGTTGCGGCAGATGTCCTCGTGGACCCAGTCGCCCGTCAACCCGTCACCGTTCACGTCGCGGCCGACGGTGATGTTGAGCGGCGCCTCGGAGGCGAACTCGACGATGGCGCCGAGCGTGAGGTTCCACGGCAGCACGAACTCGGTGTGGCCGCTGATCTTGTGGCGCCGGTCGTCGGAGCCCGGCCCCCAGTTGAGGTCCGGCCGCTCCGGGACGATGACGCCGCTCACGAAGTTGAACGAGTTGTCGCGCGTCTTCGAGAGCGTGTAGTTGACGGCTCCGGACCAGCGGTTGGACATCCGCTTGCGGAGCTCCGTGAGGAGCCCCTGGTAGCGAATCTCGCCGAGGTTCGTGTAGAAGCTCACGTTCGTGAAGCGCGGATCCGGGCGGACGGCGCCTCCGCCGTTGATGTTGGCCGTGCCCGGGCGGCCGGCGTTCGTGTTGAGAATCTGGACGTGATCGTAGCCGCGGTTGCGGACGTAGCTGACGTCGACACCGAGATCCCGCGTCAGCTCGCGGCGGTAGCCGAGCTGCGTGTTCCAGTTCCTGGGCGTGCGCAGCCCTTCGTCGATCACCGACAGGCTCGGGGCGGGAATGCTGGTCGTCCCGCCCGCGAACGGATTCGGCCACGAGGGGTTGTCGATCTGGATCCCGATGATCTTCGGCGGCGTGAAGCGCGCGTTGCCGATGATGTTGAGGATCACCTGGTCGTAGTAGACGCCGGTCCCGCCGTAGATCGCCTGCGTCGTGCTGCCGCCAGGCGCCCAGGAGAAGCCGAACCGGGGCGACACGTTGTTCTTGTCGCCGCTGATGCCCGCGCCGGGAGCGCCGGTGACGTCACGCAGCGCCTCGGTCTTCGCGCCCTCCCAGTCGTAGCGCAGGCCGACGTTCAGCGTCAGGCTGGGGTTGGGCCGCCAGTCGTTCTGCGCGTAGAGGCCGATGATCTGGTTCGGGCGGGCCAGCGTCGAGTTGCCCTGGTTCTGCGTGAACCGCGTGGGCGTCCCGGCGATGAAGGCGGCCACCGAGGGGAAGGTGTAGAGGCCTCGGAAATTCGAGTCGAAGAAGCTGTTCGATCGGAACAGCTTCACCTGCGCGCCCAGTTTCACGGAGTGCTCGCCCGTCCGCGTGTTCGAGAGCGTCCACGTGTAGTTGTCGATCACCTGATAGACGTAGTCGGTGCGGCCCTGCGGATAGTTCGTCGGCCCGCCGAGATCGAATCCGCCCGTGATCGTGACGTTGGTCAGGCCGGGGTAGTCGGCCTTCCAGTCGCCGAAGCTCTGCCCGACCTGCAGGTACATCTCGTTGAGCTTGTTCGGACCGACGACCCACTTGTGGTTGACGTTGGCGTAGTTGGTCCGGAAGAAGGCGCGCGAGCCGTTGAAGTCGAAGATCGTTCCGCTCTGGCCGGACGGCTGCGTGTCGTGCGTCAGCTGGTAGCGGGCAGTGACCGACTGGCTGGACGTGAGCTGCGCGTCGGTCTTCAGCGTGATGTTGTGGACGTCCACGAACTCCGGGCGTACCTGGCGGATGCGGCCGCCGTTGCCGAAGAGCGAAGTCGGGATGTTGTTGGCGGCGAGGTACTGCCGCGTCGATGCGGCGAACGTTGCCGTGGACGCCGGCAGCGTCCGTGTGCTGGCAGAATTGCTGTCGCGATCTTCCCGCTCGTAGTTGGCGAAGAAATGCACGCGGTTCTGCTGAATCGGTCCGCCTATCCAACCGCCGTAATGAATCCGCCGGAACGGATCGGCCGGTAAAGACCGGTCGGCGTACGGACTGCGCGACATCACGTCGTTGTTCCGGAACAGGTAGAAGCCCGAGCCGCGCAGGTTGTTGGTGCCCGTCCGCGTGACGACGTTGATGACGCCGCCGGAGGCCTGGCCGTACTCGGCCTTGAAGCCGGTCACGAGAATCTGGACCTCCTGCACGGAGTCGAGGGCGAGGCTCTGCCGGGAATAGCCCGAGATGTCCTCGCTGTTGTCCACGCCGTCGATGTTCCACTGGTTGGACCGGCCGCGGGAGCCGGTGAACGCCGTCCCGTTGGAGCTTTGCGCCCCCGGTGCCAGGCGGAGCAGCGACTCGTAGCTCCGGCCGATGAGTGGGAGGAGATCGATCGTCTCGCGATCCAGCCGCGTCTCCACCGCTGCCGTCGTCGTCTGGACGATGGGCGATTCGGCGGTGACGGTGACGGACTCGGCGACGGAGGCGAGGGTCAGCTCGAAGTTGACCACGACCTCGGCACCGAGCGCGAAGGTCATGCCACTCTGGATCGACGTCGTGAACCCGGCCAGCTCGGCCGTCACGTCGTAGCGGCCAGGCGGCAGGGCCGCGAGGCGATACCGGCCCTCGCCATCCGCCACGCCCGTCCGGGTGAAGCCCGTGCTGGCATTGACGGCGGTGACGGTGGCGCCGGGCAGCACGCCGCCCTGAGTATCGGAGACGACGCCGATGAGCGTGGCCGAGTCGAGCTGTGCGGCAGCAGGGGCGGCGAGGCACACGACGGCCGCGAGTGCGCCCAGGGCGCGAAGAAAAGCGGTCATGGAACGATCCTCCTGAAACACACGAACAACCCCGAGCGGGCGCCCGGGAGCCAACACCGCCTATTGTAGATGAACGGGTCGGTCATCCACGAATGACGCGGATTGGTCATCCACGAATGACGCCGATCGGTCATCCACAGATTACACAGATTACGCAGATTAAGGGAACGATTGACCTGGGTCGTTGAGCAGGCCTCGCGACCGAGCTTCTCGCTACTTGATCAGATAGAACGTCGTCTGCCGCCCGTCCACCCAGTCCCAGGTGCCGTCCGCCAGGATGGCCGCATCCTCTTCGAGGGCGAATCGGACGGCCTGTCCTCCCCATTCCGGCACCTTGTGCGTGGCGTTCAGCTCAATGGAGTGCCACGTGTGCGGATGGAAGACATAGTCCCCGCGTACCGGCACGCCCTCCTGATAGTCGGTCATCCCGATGGGGGGACCCGCCGCGTGCCCGTGATACCCCACCGGGTGGCAGTAGATGGACGGCACGATCCCTTCCCTGGTGGCCTGGGCGCGTGCCTCGGCCAGGGCCTGATTGCCGGTGCGGCCGAGCTTGGCGAACTGCATGGTCAGTTCCTGCAGGCGATTGGCGGCCCTCAATCCGTCTTTCAACCCTTGCGGCGCGTCGGTTTCTCCAGCTTTCAGCACGTACGCGTTGTGCTGCGTGTCAGTGGAGAAGCCGAGGTAGACGAGGCCGAAGTCGGTGTGCAGCATGTCGCCCGGCTGAATCACGTTCTCGCCCGGCTTGACGCCGCCCTGTCGATGGATCGTGACGGAGGGATGGAACCATTTGCCCAGGCCCATCTCCACCACGCGCTGCCGCATCCACCAGACCACGTCCTCGTTGGTCGTCTTGCCGGGCGTGATCACCTTGTGCGAGAACGCTTCACGAATCACGAGGTGCGCCACCTTCATCACGTGGCGGAAGGCGTCGAGCTCCTCGGGAATCTTGGTTTCGAGCCAGCCGACCGCGAGCATCTCGGCGGACTTCGCGCGCGCCGCAAACGTCGGTCCCAGGGCGTCCATCAGCCGGCGCTTTTCGTTGGCCGTGAGGCCGTCGGCGTGGTTCCAGGCGTCCGACTCGTTGATCCCGATGACCTTCGGGTTCCGCTCCTCGACCACCTTGCGCAGGCCCTCGTACTGTGCGTCGTTGTGCGTCTGGACTACCTTGAAGAGTCCGTCATAGTCGAACCGGCCGATCGACAGTCGCTCCACCGGCTTGCCGCCGCCCGGATTCGAGAACACGAGGATCGTCCGCCGGCGGGATGCAAAGGTCGTCAGCGGCGCCATCGAACGGAAGACGGGATCGTCGTTGTATTCGCGAGACACGATGATCCACATGTCGATGCCCGTCCGCGACATCAGCGCGGGGAGCACCGTGTCGAAGCGTTTCTGAATCCACGCCTTGACGAGCGGCGCCTGCTCGCGGTGCGTCAGCACGCGCTCGGTGGGGTCGGGATAGAGCGGAGACTGGGCGACCACGACGGCCGTCGCAACGGCCACCGCGCTCGCGATGGCGACAAGCCGGCAACGGGGATTGATGATCATGCGCGCGAGTTTATCCGCAGATGGCGCCGAGAATCTATCCACAGATTACACAGATTACGCAGATTGGGATCCACTCGGATTCGTACAGTTCGGGACACGTTGGTTTACGCAACTTGGGATCCAGGCGGATTCGTACAGTTCGGGACATTGGTTTACGCAGCTTGGGATCCACTCGGATTCGTACAGTTGAGGACGCGTTGGTTGACGCAGCTTGGGATCCAGGTGGGTTGACGCAGCGGATCGACCGTGCGTTCACCTGTCGAAAGAGCCGGCTCACGCTCTTCGCCGAGGTCGTCAACGTGCTGAAGCGCGGCAACCAGCGGGTGCAGAACCCCTCGGTGAACATCTGCACAGGCGCCGTGCCGGGACTCTTCGAATCACTGTTCCCGCTGCTCCCGTCCGCGGGGGTGCTCATCGAGTTTTGATCCGCGGATTAGAAACATCCGCAGATTACAACATCCGCAGATTACAACATCCGCAGATTAC
>JBQTIE010000302.1:0-5057 GCA_052389315.1 Acidobacteriota bacterium | reverse complement strand
CCCCGCTGGGCGGCTTTGCGAAACCGCGCGTCGAGAACCCTGGGGATCAGCACCTGCAACCTATAGCTACTCATATGCTCATACTAATAGATTCGCCAGCCGGGCGTCAAACCCCGGCGCAGCGCGACTGCTTCCGCTTACTCGATAATCCGCGAATCGATCATCTTCATCATCGCGTGCCGCGGTCGCGTCGTTCATCCCTCTGCTGCAGGTTGGCCATCGACACACCGAAGGCCTTGCTCGCGGTGATGCCGAACCGCGCCAGGTTCTCGCGATCGCGTTGGGTGCTCATTCGCTCGAGCCACGATAGCGCCGCCCGAACCTCCCCCTCCACCCCAACGCGCACAGACCGCGCGTTGGGGACCCTGGCCTGGAGCGGCCGACGCCGCGCTCCTTTCGGGGGCGCCTTGGCGGGCGTGCGCTTTCTCGCGCTCCCGTGTGCGCTCTTCGACGCGGGTTTCCTCGCGGACTTCTCGACGTTATTCCTTGGCTTCTTCTTCGTCGTCTTGGCAGGCATGCGGACGCTGGCGAATCAGACGCGGAACAGCTGCGGCAGTTGATCGAAGTGCTTGTCTCGCGCGTGCAGGGCCAGGTTGTGCTGCAGGACCAGTGCCGCCAGCCACATGTCGTCCGTCGGAATTGGTGTGCCCTGTTTCCGGAGTTGGCGGAACACGGAAGCGTGGAATTGGCCGGGTGTCAGGGACGATTTTCGCAACATCAGCGGCCCGCGAGGGACAGCCGGAACGCGACCATCTCCTGGCCGTTGCGAACCAGCAGGACGTCGCCGACCAGCACCGGGTGGTTCCACGTCTTGCCCTCGATCGCCGGGACCCGCGCGAGCTCGGTGAACCGGTCGGGGGCCGCCCGGACCAGCGCCAGCTCACCGTCCTCCGACAGCACCAGCAGCAAGTCCTGGTCGGGTAACAGGACCATCTGGCCGTGGCCGTAGCGTCCGCCCTTCCACTTGCGCGCGCCGTCCTCGAGACCGATGCACGCGAGGATGCTGGCGTCGAAGCCGAAGGCGTGGCCCTTGTGAACGACGAAGTCGTTGAAGTACGGCTTGAGTCCATTCGACGTCCAGCGCTCTTGGACGCTCCATCCCGCGGGTCCGTGCGCGACTGCGACGCGGCGCATGCCGACTCCAGAGAGTCCGGAGCCGCTGCCGATCAGGACGTCGCCGCCCGCGATCACTGCCGGCTGCACGATGCCGTCACCTGGCCACTCGTGCTTCCAGAGCAGCGCGCCGTCGGCCGGGGCGACACCGATCGCCCCGGCCCCGTTCAGCAGCACGATCTGCGCGACGCCGTCGATGGTCGCCAGATGTGGCGAACTGTAGCCCCAGCCGCCCTTCGGGCCGATCCAACGCGGATTGCCGGTGGCCAGGTCGTAGGCGGCGAGCACGCCCGCGGTGGCGATGATGACCATGTCGCCGACGACCAGCGGTGAGCTCGCGAAGCCCCAGTCGGGGACTTTCTCGCCGGTGTCGGATGCCGCGTTGCGCGACCAGACAGGAGAGCCGTCACGAGCATCGAGTGCGTTCAGGATTCCGGTCCCACCAAACGTGTAGACGCGCCCGTTGCTGAGGGTCGGCGTCCCGCGCGGACCGGCGCCGGCATTCGACTCCCAGAATCGGGCCGCGTCGCGGTGCCTCCACACCGGCGCGCCCGTGGTCAGGTTGTAGGACGAGACGATTTCCTCGTCGCCGCGCTGCTCCTGGGTATAAATGAAATTGCCATGGACCGCGAATGACGACCAGCCCGGTCCGATCGGCCGGCGCCACAGTTCGACCGGCGCGGATCGAGACCAGTCAGTCTCGATGTGCGCGCCGCGAATAATGCCGTCGCGCTCCGGTCCCCGAAAGCCGGGCCACTCGGCCTTTGATGTCGGTCCTACCGGATCGGCAGCGACTGCCATCGGCTGCTCGCCCGCTTCGGCCTCGCCCCGCTTCCCGGGAGTCTTCCCAACTGTCGGAGCCGGCGCGGAAGGCGTCGGTTCGTCGCCGGCCTGTGGCGCGCGCGGTTTCTCGGGCGCCGGCGCGGCCGCGCGAGCGGACGGCAGCGGCGCCGCCTCGTCGCCGGCTTGGGCCATGAGGCGTTCCTCGGGAGTCGGCGTCCACCGCCAGTGGAGATCCGAATCGGCATCGCCGGTCATGCCGCCAGTCCGGATGAGCGTCAAGGTTCCGCACGCGAGCACGATAGCGCCGACCATCGACGCGAGACGAAGTCGGCTGGAGAGGCCGCGGCTGGCCACGGCCCACGCGACGAGGGCGGCGGTCACGGCCGGGATGGCGTAGATGAACAACATGAAGCCCATCATCCCGTTCGCAATGGACTCGTGAACGAGGCGTGATGTCGCGGCCACCGCCACCACCATCAAGGCGATGGCGCCCAACCGCTCGAACCAGGGGGCCCGGCTGAAGAAGAGCCACCAGACGACGATCACCAGCCCGAAGAAGACCCCGCCAAGGATCGCGGAGCCTCCCCATTGGGGAACGAAGGCGGGAACGACCGACCAGACGAGCCACTGCAGCGCGGCGGCGGCGACGCCGGGCCATAGCCGGAGCGGCTTCCGAGGACTCCGTTCACTGGTCTGATCGATGGTCATATCGGGATGCCCTTGATCAACACCGCGCCGGATTTGGGCCTTGCGCGGCCCGTGGCGGCTGGGGAAGAACGCCAATACTGCGCAGGATGATCTCGTCAGCGGTCGGCTGCGACTTGATGTAACAGAGCTCACTCGCCTCCGCTCGGCATTGGTGAGCATCCGCCGGTGTCAGATCTTCTCGACCACGCAATGACGTTATCGTCGACTGCGCCATCAGTGACACGCGCAGCTTCATCGCGCTGGTGGTCTTCTTCAAAGGCTGGATATCGGAACCAGAAGAAAAGTCATCGAGCAAGCGAAGCGCATACTCTCGAAGTCGCGACAGCTCGTTGAGACTCATGATCTGTTCGGCCGAGCGCGGCAGCCCCCGGACATGATGCAGGCGTTCGAGTCGAGCGAGATACATGTCGGCAAGAAAGAGATGAAACCAACACCTTTGATAGTCCGACGTGCAGCGCAGGACTTCATCGTCTGGCACGAGTACATAGCGGCCGTGAGGTACCCGGTGCCTGGTAAATGTCACTGACGATGTGTCCGACAGCCGCATGCTTCCGGAGAATCTCCAACCCCCGATACGCACCGAGTCGACCCGCAGGTCAGCCGCACACAGAACCGTGCAATGGCTGTTTGCCAATGGCGCCTTGAAGAAGACGAGGTCCGCAACGGTGGCGAGCGACATGTATTCGAACGTTCCATCTATTCGAATGCCCTCCGCGTCCTGACGTGCGACCAAGGAATGGTGGGCGCCTCGGGTACGCTCGCCCCCGGCATTGGCCAGGATCAGCGAGCGATTCCTGATCGTTCGCAGGAGACTCGCCCGCTGGAATCTCGCGAAACTCAGTAGTGGCAGGGGAATGCACTGCAAGACGCATAGCGGGTAGAGGTGCATGGCCACAGCGAGGCCCAACGGCAAACAACTTGCGGCGAGAGTGCTCGCGGTCTTTGCAGCCGACTCGAAGATGACCGAAGCGTGTCGTCCCGAAACCGGATACATATCCAGGCGCGAGCGGAGTCGTGTGAAGCCCTCACGATACGCTTCGCGCGCTGCCGGTTCGTCCCCCGCGCCGTTCATGCGCTCGATGAACTCCGTCACCAGTTGGTCTTCGTTGGTGTGGATTTCTGCCGCCATAACCTCACGCGACCAGCAACAGCCACACCGCGGCAACGCCGCCTGGCCACGGCCCGAGCGGCTTTCGAGGAGTCGGTTCGTTGGTGTGGGCTATGCACATACGCCTGAACTATTCCGATCTGAGCACCTGTAGCACATCCATTCGCGATGCCCTTGCAGCGGGGATCAGCGAGGCCACGACGGCGGCGCCCACGAGGACGGCTGCCGCACCAAGGACCGGCAACGCGCCCGGCAGGCGCACGTTCTCGAGATAGCCCGCCGCCGCACCCGCAAACGCGTAGCCGCCCGCGGCGCCCGCGACGATCCCGACCGCGGCGATTTGCGCTCCCTCCAACAGGACGCGCACCAGCAGGTGACGCGGCGCCAGGCCCACGGCCAGCCGCACACCGAACTCGCGCGTGCGGGCGCTCACTTCGAATGCCAGCACGCCAGCGACGCCGACGACTGCGATGAGCAACGCGACACCGGCGAATCCCGAGAACACCAACGCGTTGATGCGGTCTGGCGCGAGCACTTCCGCGCGCACGTCTTCAAGTGTTGCAGCGCGCTCCACCGGTTGGTTCGCGGAGATCTCACGGATGACTTGCGTCACCGACGGCACCAGCGCGTACGGATCGCCCGTCGCGTGCACGAACAGGCGGCCGGCGAAACCCACTTGCCGAACCGGGTGATAAACGGTGAGTGCCGGCCCCGGCACGACATTCTCGTCGTCAACGTCGGCCACGACGCCGACAATCCGGCGCGGCGCCCGGTTGCCCATGACCGGATCGGTCCACCACATCTTCCGGTTCAGCGCATCGCCATTCGGGAACAGGCGTTGCGCGATGCTCTCGCTCACGATCACGACCGGCTCGCTGCCGCCTCGGTCGTCGTCGGTGAAGTCGCGACCGTCGATCATCGGGACGCCGAGCACCGCGAAGAAGCCAGGTGCGACGATTCGAATTCTCCCGTGCGGGTTCTCTTCGCCGTCCGCGGGCTTGTACCCTTCGACTTCGAACTGGAAGCGAGGCAACACCGTGCCCGCGTCGCGCCACGGCACGAAGCTCCCAGCCGCGACGCCCTCCACACCGGGCAATTCGCCGATGCGTCGCGTCGCCTGCTGGAAGAAGTCGACTACTGGTGCGCCTCCGACCCCCGTCGTCGCCGGTGGGACGTCGATCGCCAGGACCTGCCGCATGTTCAATCCCGTGTGCGCGGTCTGGAGCGCGATGAGCGCGGCGACGAGCGTGCCCGCGGCGGCCAGCAGCACGAACGAAAACGCAATCTGGGTCGTCGCCAGCACGCGCAGGCGGCGATTGGTGCCCGGCGTGCGGATCACGCCGGG
>JBQTIE010000301.1:0-2804 GCA_052389315.1 Acidobacteriota bacterium | reverse complement strand
GCGTCGGCGACATGGACATCCCGGCGTATCTTTTCCAGCCGCTCACCAGGCGCGGCGCGCGCGGGCATGCTGCCATGATCTGGGTCCACGGCGGTGTACACGGCAACTGGTCGCTCGCCCCCTACTTCCCGTTCGTCAAGCAAGCCGTCGCCCGCGGCTACGTCGTCCTCGCGCCCGAATACCGCGGCAGCACCGGCTACGGAGCCGAGCACTACCTCGCCATCGACTACGGCGGCAAGGAAGTCGACGACGTGATGAGCGCGATGGAGTATCTGAAGACGCTGCCGCACGTCGATCCGGATCGGGTCGGCATGATGGGCTGGAGCCACGGCGGCTACATCACGCTGCTCTCCCTCTTCCGCGATCGCCACCCCTTCAAGGCCGGCGCGGCCATCGTCCCCGTGAGCAATCTGATCTTCCGCCTCTCGTACAAGGGGCCCAACTACCAGCGCGACTTCTCCACGCAGAAAGGCCTCCTCGGCCTGCCGTTCGAGAGGCGCGAGGAGTACGTCAGGCGGTCGCCGGTCTTTCACGTGGACAAGCTGCAGGTGCCCGTGCTCGTGCACGTCGCCACCAACGACGCCGACGTGGATTTCGTCGAAGCGCAGCAGATGGTGGATGCGCTCAGGTCGCGCAAGCCAGACCTGGCGGAGACGAAGGTGTACGTGGACCCGCCGCCCGGCCCGACCAGCGCCGGCCACACGTTCAGCCGGCGGGTGAATCGGCAAACGCTCGAGCGCGAGGACTCGCCCGAGCAGATCGACTCGTGGAATCGCACGTGGACGTTCTTCGACTGGACGCTGCGGCCGTACGAGGATCGGTCCCGGCCGAGGCCCGCGACGCAGCCCTAACGAGGCCCTGCCTGAGACCGCCAAGCATGTGACGTAGGCAGGGCCGGGGCGATCGTCATCGCCAAGGCCACCATGTCGGAGCTCGCCGGGTACACGGCGGGCGCGCCGGCGGCTCGAGTTCCGGCGTCGGCACTGCGGCGAACCTGTGGGCCGCCAGCGTCGGCACCGAAACGTCGTTCCACAAAGGTTCCACAAAGGGGTCCACAAAGGGGTCGGGCTTGATTTCGGAAACTGCCACCCCTGCCGACTCGGGGTGGCCGTTTTCGCCAGGTGGCGTCTGTCGTTTGTAGATTCTGCGATCCGCCCGCCACGCGCAATTCTTGCGATGCGCAACCCTGGCAGGGCGGCCTTGAACAACACGTCGAGCCTTGCAAGAGCCTCACCAGGAGATCGCGCTCGGAGCGCAGCGGCCACGCGATCCCGTCACCCTCGCCCTGAGTGCACGATTGTCCTCGACTGGCCGGCGTCGCTGACCGACGGGCGCTGCGGGCCGACGCGCCCCGACGACGTGCCAGCCCGTGTGCGCCCTATTTCTTGCGGCGGAGGTAGGTGACGTGCGTGACGCCCGTGATCTTTCCGTCCTTGTCCATGCGGATGTACTCGTTGTTGATCGTGTTGTTGTCCACCGACAACGTGTTGATCACCACCTGGTACACCAGGCCATCCCGCTTGTTGTAAATTCGGGTGCTCTTGTCGTTGATGATCTCGACGGCCGTTTCGGCGCCCTTCTGCCCGGCGACGGGACGGAACACCCCGTCGAAGAGCGTCACGTAGCTCCACTCGTCTCCCGGCTTGCTCGGGTTGCTCACGGTGATCTTCATGCCGCCCTTCTCGTAGGGCTCGTAGGTCATGACGTTGTTGGGGTTGGTCGAGTTGTCCCACACCCCGAAGCGCGTTTCACCCTGGGCCCAGCTCGGGCTGGCCGCGATCAGCGCGGCGGCGAAAACGGCCAGACACACGCAGAGACGTCGGAAAGGCATCGATTCAACCCTCTCTTCGAGCTTCCGTCCGTCGGAAACCCACGTCAGGATACTCAATGGCGGTGAATCGGGCCAAGCGCGAATTACGCCATTCCGCCGCGACGCCGTCGGCCCGTTGTTAATGGATGCCGCTTTCACGCCCCGGAGCGCTGACGTTCGACCTCGCGAGGGCTCCAACCGCCGGCCCCGGGGCCTGGACCGTACGAGACCCTCGTGCCGCTCGGGGCTCCCGGCCGGGTGTCATGCGTCGTGCGGTGTCAACCGCCCTCAGGCGTGAGGATCAGGTGGTCCAGACCGCGCACGCGATGGAAGTCGCGATCGAAGGTGAGCAGCGTGCCTCCACAATCCAGGGTGGCTGCTGCAATCCAGATGTCATTGACGGGAAGCGGTGTGCCGTCGCGCTTGAGGGTCGCAAACACCCGCCCGTAGTGCCGCGCCACCGACGAGGTGCAGTCGATGACCCCGACGAACGATTCGCTCACGAAGTCGTCCAGCACGCGGCGATTCTCGCGGGTGTGACGGCCCAGTTCGAAGGCCGCCTCGAGTTCGCCGAGCACCGTCACGGGAACGAGCACGCGTTCGGCACGCGCCAGCGCATCGAGCACATCGCCATGGCCTCGCCGGAAGTGGGAGTAGGCGGAGGTGTCGAGCACGAGCCGGCTGACCCGCTCAACGCCAGAGATCGCCATCGACCACCCGCTGGCTTGCCAGCGCCGCGTCCAGCGCCGCTCCGTCCTCCTCGGTCCAGGTGGCGTAGCGCTCGAGACGAGCCCGCCGGGCATCGACGCCGACGCTCTCGGTCAGGATGCCGAGGACCACCGTGTTGAGACTCTCGCCACGCGCCCGACTGAGCCGGTCCAGGCGCTTGCCGACCTCGGCGGGCACTTTCCGGATCGTGAGCTGCCTCGTGGTCATGCCTGCATGATAGCACGATGATGCAGGCATGAAGCCAGCGTTCGGGACGCGAATGCGC
>JBQTIE010000300.1:0-3183 GCA_052389315.1 Acidobacteriota bacterium | reverse complement strand
GTGTCGCCCGGTAGCACGGTGAGCCGGAGGATGGCCCTGGCAGTCGAAACCGCCGGGACGGTGCGGGGTGGCCGGCCGTATCATGGAGCGATGCAGGCGTTCGGCATGTTGGCGGCGCTAGCCGTCTTGGCGGGGCAGGTCGGCGTGGCGCAATCAAAGCCAGCGGCCGAACGTCTGGTTGCTGCTCTCGAGCCCGCCCTGCCGTTTCCCGCTGCTGACGCTGCTGGCGAAGTTCCCAGCGACAACAGCACCACGCCGAAATGGTTTGTTGTCTGGCCGAGGGCCGACGATGAGCCGAGTGTGGTGGTGAAGGCCAACCCGCTGAACGAGGTAACGCAGGCGTCCGGCGCGGCGGCCATGGAGCAGATCCAGATTGCGGTGGTTGAAGCCGAACGCAAGGCCCAGGCCGCCTACGATCGTGCGCTCGACGAGCTCAGGCGGACCGGCAAGGCGACCAATCTCGATGGCATCACGCTCGAGGACGAAGGCGTGGCAGGCGAGCGCATTGACGCGGAGCTGGAGCTGACCATCGCCTGGCACGGCTCGGTGGAGTCGTTCGAGATTGCGTCGTCTGAAACCCCAATCGTCGAGGCGGGAACCGGACCCGTTGCCTGGATCCTGCGCATCATGCCGAATGTCTATCGCCCGACAACCGGCGCCGATCAGCGCGAGCACTTCAGAGCGGCCGAAGCGCGTCTCTACCTGGGCCCGCTCAGAAAGCCCGCCGTCGCGGCCAAGCCTGCGGCGGGTCCCGTCTTCGCGGTCACCGTCCTCCCAGCGCCCGGCGCGTCCACTGTGGTCCTGCGTGGCAACGACCTGCTCCTGGCCCAGGTCTTGACCGCCGCGGACTGGACGCAGCTGGGAACACGCTGAGGGCGGCCTTCGTCCTACTTAGATAGAGCCTAGCGAGGCTCCGCCTCCGACCGTCGAGCATGGGGCGCTGCATCTCCGCCTCGCTAGGGGCAGTGTTGGCTGGCCCGGCCTCCGGCCGGGCGAGAAAACTTGACTCAAATGGTTGGGAATCTGCAGAGTCAAGTTTTCTAGTAGGCATAAAGCAGTGAAGGAGTTGTGATGTTTCGGATATACGACTGGAGTTTTTCGAGCACGGCCGAGCTGGCTGTCGGCGCGTTGCTGGTGGTGACCATCCTGTCGCTGGTGTTCGTCTAACGCGCCGGCTGCTCGTGCTTGGGTTCTGACGTCGCACCTCGGTTGGGCGTGGCGAGATAGCTCTTGCGCGCCCTGACCGAGAGCCCCTGCCTCACCCGCACGTCCAGCTTGTGAATCTTGCCGTCCAGGGCGTCGGGGGAGAACGCGAGTAGATACTGGCTGCGCAGCTCCTGCGCGACCCTCGTAAAGGTCGGCGACAGCTCGGTCGACTTTTTCAGCTCGAAGTACCCGCCGCCGGTCTCCTCGGAAATCCTGCGCAGGTCTCGCGAAGGCCGCGTGCGCTGGACCCGGAGGCCGTTGAAGTACTCCGACTCGAGCCCAATCGAGTAGACCATCACTTCCTCGTTGCGGGCTCGCTCGAGCACAGTACGGAAGCCCGTCTTGCTCGACGTGTCTTCGCCGTCAGTGAACACGAGCACGACGCGGCGGCCGTCGATGTTGCCGAGCGCCTCCAGGCTCGTGGCGATGGCATCGTTCAACCGTGTCGGATTCCCGAACTGCAGCGCGTCCAGCGCCGCGATGAGCGAATCGCGGTCGTTCGTGAAGGTCCCACTCAACTGAATCTTGTCGTTGAAGGCGCCGACTTGTGCCCGATCGACGGGCAGGAGGCGAATCAGGAACTGCTCGGCAGCGAGGTTCAACAGGTCGAGATTCGCCGTCATGCTCGCGCTCGTGTCGAGCATGACCACAGCCGTGAACGGCTGGGACTCATTGGAAAACTGCGTCAGCTCCACGACCTTGCCGTCGTCGGTGACCGTGAAATCATTCTTGCCGAGGTCGGTGACCAGACGCCCCGTGCTGTCGAGGACCGTGGCGTAGATCGGCACCTCGATTCGGGTGCCGCCACGAAATAGCTGGGGTTCTTGTGGGGCCACCGGCTGTTGCGCGGCCGGATGGGCGTGGATCACGACAGCCAGGCCGCATGTCGTCACGACGGCGGTCATCCACCAGGGGAGGGGCATAGGTGTCATTCTAGCAATCCCTGTTCCGGCCCCGTTCGTCCACTCGATCGGACGTGGCTCCCAAGGCCCGAAGATGGAAAACTACCTAAAGCCATGACGTCGCCGCAAGCCCCGGGTCTGTGCGGTTCCTGCGCCCGCTGCAGAATCGTGAACTCGGCACGGTCGGTCTTCTACCTGTGCCGGCGATCGGTGGCTGAGCCCGAGTACCCACGATATCCGACGCTGCCCGTGCGAAGCTGCCCCGGGTACGAACCGGGAGCGCCCGAATCACCAGGGTCGGACAGCTCCTCGACCGACTCAGGCTTGAGACGAGGCGGAGAGTGAGGCGGCGCGACCGGATTGACTGTAAGCTGTGGGGATGAAACCAGCCATGACTGGGCTGATCGTGGCCACGATGCTCGCCTGTGCGAACGCGCAGACGGCACCGGGCCCGGCACCAGCCCAGACTCAGGACGTGGTCGTCGCCGAGGTCGGCGGACGCACCATCACCCTCAAGGAGCTCGACGATCGGTGGCAGGCGATGGATCCCGGCGAACGCGCTCGCGTCACGCAGATGCTCTATCAGAACCGGCGCAGCGTCCTCGATCAAATCGTGGGCGATGCCTTGATCGAACAGGCCGCCAAAGCCGCGGGCGCACCGGTCGAGGAGTACATCTCACGCGAAACCGGCACGAGGCTTCAGCCCGTCACCGACGCGGAGATCCAGCGCTTCTTCGAGGAGAACAAGGACCGCGCGCAGGGTCGAACGCTGGATCAGCTTCGTGAACCCATTCGCGAGTTCCTCCAGAGTCAGCGGCAACTCCAGGCGCGAGCCGTGCTGGTGGACGACTTGAAGAAGAAGTCGCCCGCACGAGTCTTCCTCGATCCTCCACGCCAGCAGGTGGAAGTTGCGGCCGACGATCCGGTCCTGGGACCCGCCTCTGCCGAGATCACGCTCGTGGAGTTCTCGGACTATCAATGACCGTTCTGTGCGAGGGTCGGTCCGACCCTCACGAAGCTGCGACAGACCTACGGCGATCGGATTCGCATCGTGTTCAAGGATTTCCCGCTGCCC
>JBQTIE010000299.1:0-2647 GCA_052389315.1 Acidobacteriota bacterium | reverse complement strand
AACGCAACCTCACAGCGAAGGCACCGACACAGCCGAGGCTGTAGCCCCAGATCGGATCGGGCGCGGAGAGGCCAACTGCTCGCAGCTCCCGCTTCCGTTCAGTCCCGCGAGCGTGACACCGCCCGTGACATCCAAAGCACTACGTTGTTCCGTCATCTTTGGCCTCTCGAAGCGGCGGACCTGTCACGGCGCGAGCGGGGCTGAACGCTCCGGTTCAGCGGCGGGCCGCGCAGCGGACCGTCCGCCGCAACCGGTTGTTGGGCGGGCATATCACGCTGCCCAAAAGGGATTGCCAGCCGCGGGAAGGCATGAGCGATCAGCCAACATGCTTTCTCGCCGCAACGGGTGTGCCGGTGCCGTCTGCCACCCGCTCAAGTACATGTCGTGTCATTGCGAGGGCAAGCTCGTGTTCTCCCATGAACACCTGTCCAACTCTCTCCTTCCGGAGTATCGCTTCTTCTTCTTCGGTATGGACGCGCACAACCGCTGCAATGTCTGGCTTGAGCATCCGGGCGATCTCGATCATTCGCCGCGCCCGAAACGTATCCGGAACCGCGATCACCAGCATCCGCGCGCGTGCGACATGTGCCTGAATCAGCACTGCGGGATCTGCGGCGTCCCCGGAGACAGCAGGGATGCCTTGCTGACGCAGCCGCTCCACCGTTTCACGGCTCTGCTCGGCTACCACTATTGGGATGCCTTTTGCCGTCAGAGCTTCACCGATACGCCGGCCAACTCGGCCGTACCCGACAAGGAGAATATGCCCCGTCAGTCGATTCTGATCGACGGTTGTCGGAAGCTCCGCCAGGGGATCGCCCGGGCGCTCCATTGCACGGGCGAGCTTGGAGCGGGAGCGAATCCACGCCTGCACCGGCTCTATTGCGTGGAAAATCAGCGGATTGAGCGCTATCGAAATGAGCGCGCCTGCCAGGATGAGATTCTGGCCCTCTATCGGCAGCAGGTTCAGCGACACACCGAGCCCGGCGAGGATGAACGAAAACTCCCCGACCTGGGCCAGGCTGGCCGATATCGTTAGCGCGGTGTTGAGTGGGTAGCGAAAGCCGAGCACGAGCAGAAACGCGGCCAACGTCTTGCCGAGCATGATGATCGCGACCACCACGAGCACCCGAACCGGCTCCTGACTCAACATCGCGGGATCGAACAGCATCCCGACCGAGACGAAGAACAGCACGGAGAAGGCATCCCGCAGGGGGAGCGACTCCTCTCCGGCGCGGTGGCTCAGCGCGGACTTGCTGAGGACCATCCCGGCGAGGAACGCCCCCAGCGCGAATGAAACGCCGAAGATCGCCGCGGCGGCGTATGCGATGCCTACGGCGGCCGCGATCACGCACAGCGTAAACAGTTCCCGCGAGCCGGTGCGCGCCACCTGCCAGAGCAACCAGGGAAGGAGCCGGCCGCCGGCGACAAACATGATCAGAGCGAATGCCGCGACCTTGCCCAGCGTGAGCGCGAACGTGGCCAGCAGGTCCAGGCCGTTCGATGCCCCCGAAGTCCCCTGCCCGGCACCGACGAGCCAGCCGGACAAGGGTGGGAGCAACACCAGAACGAGCACCGTCACGAGGTCTTCGACCACCAGCCAGCCGACAGCGATGCGGCCGTTGAGGGACTCGAGCAGGCCGCGACTCTCCAGCGCCCTGAGCAAGACCACGGTGCTGGCGACCGAGAGCGCGAGACCGAACACGATTCCTGCGCCCAGGCTCCAGCCCCAGAGGGCCGCCACGGTCGCCCCGAGCGCGGTCGCGGCGGCGATCTGCGCGATCGCGCCCGGCAGGGCGATCCGGCGAACCGCCAGCAGGTCTTCCAGCGAGAAATGCAGCCCGACACCGAACATCAGCAGCATCACGCCGATTTCTGCGAGTTGTCCTGCGAGCTCGACGTCTGCGACGAAGCCCGGCGTGGCCGGACCGATGATCACGCCGGCAATCAGGTAGCCGACGAGGGCCGGAAGCTTCAAGCGCGCGGCGACGAAGCCCAGGATCAGGGCCAGCCCGAGCGCGATAGCAATCGTCGTGATTAGGGGAACGCTATGCGGCACAGGCCCGTTATCCTCCTACGCTCATCCATGCTCGATGCCGCCCAACACGTCGCCGTTGAGCGGCCGAGCAAGTGGGCGAAGCCCGCTTGCGAAGGTCCGTCTCGAATAGCTTGTTAGGGCTACTTGCGCCCGGCGCTGCTTGCTTCATAGGCAACGAACAACATGCCGCCAATGAAGACAACAACAGCTGCTACTACGACCCAAAGCATCAGAGATTCTCCAGCTCGGAGATGCGACGATACGCTGCGTGGTTGACGCCGACAATTGCTCCGGTAGTGAACACCACAGCAACCAGCGCCAATATGACCAAGACGTTCTCAGCACTCTGAAAGTTCTGAGCGAGCCATGCGATGAGCGCCACGTCAACCGCAACCAGAGCGGCGAAGACGACCTTTAACCATCCCAGTGCCTCCTTGATGCGGTCTGCCTTGGACATGGGGGAATTTTACGCCTTATTTGGAGCCCTAACGGAAGCGGGAGCTGAGCGGCGCCCTTGAGCGAGGAGCAAAGCGCAGCTTTGCGAGGCGGTCAAGGGCCACAGCCGCGCAGCGGAGAGCGGAAGCCGACAGTTCGGCCTCGTTCGCGCCAACG
>JBQTIE010000298.1:0-2699 GCA_052389315.1 Acidobacteriota bacterium | reverse complement strand
GGGTTCCCGGCGACGTCACTGGCAGGACGCGCACGCGCGTGGCCTCTACCCCCAGGTTTCGCAGGCGGTCGATGCGATCCGGGCACTCATGGCAGTTGAACGGTGTGACTTCCCGAGGTTCGGTCAGAAGGACGTTGGCGTCGGGATGCGTGGTCGCGAGGCGGGCGGCCGCAGGCAGACGCTCCCATTCATGGCTGGCGAGCGAGATGATGGCGTCGGCACTCGAAAGAGGACGAGTGACCACCAGGGCGGTTCCCGGAGCCTCACGAGCAACAAAGAGAGTGAGGAGCAGTCCCGCGAGCAGGAAACCGCCAGCCGCCCGTACGCGCCCGACCCGTTGCCCCTTAACGCGTGCGAGCTGCCGCGGCATCATCCGCCAGGTTCATTCGTTCCCAAGTGTGAACCAGCTCCTTTACCAGACGGCGCTCCTCATCGTTGAGCTCGGCCTCACGCCGCCAGGCTCGGTCGAAGATGCGCGCCTGTCGCGTCCGCAGGTCGAAAACCAGCCGGCCTCCGGGACTGTTGAAGGCGATCTCTCTCGATCGTGGCAGCGTCCCCAGATACTGAAACACGCGCTTCGAGTCGGCGCGACGCACCATGGGCCTCGCGTCCGCTCCCACGCCAGAGGCCAGCGCCTCGTTCAGGGTTCTTCGGAGCTCGGCCTGTCCGAACGGCTCCTCGATGACCATCGGCAGGTTCGCGACCACCAGCGGAATCTTCGTCTGGGCGTCGTTGAGCGCATACCCATGCCCGAGGAACCCCTCGTCGAACAGGCTCTCTCCATGGTCCGAGATCACGATGATGCCGGGCTCACGGCCTGTGTCCGCCGTGATGCGGCCGAGCAGGTCACCGATCGCACGATCCACGTTGGCGGCCGTGTTCAAGTACATCTCTCGCAGCGCGTCGGCGCGCGCTGGCACAATCTGCGCCTGCGGCAGGAGGGTCTTCGAGACGATCGGCGCGATGTCGCGATGGTGATACGGGAAGTGGGTGTCGTGATAGTTGACGTAGAGAAAGAGCGGCCGCTCGCGTGTGCGCCTGTCGAGAAACTCTGCCACGCGTGCGTTGAGAACGGCATGGGACACGGCGAGGCTCCCGGCGGTCGTAAAGGTCGTGTATCGGCGGTCGCGGTCCGCTCGCGCGTCATAGGCCACGTCGGCGCGGTCGTACCCCAGGCTCGCACCTGAACCGCCGAACGACTCGTCCTGGGCCGAGAAGAAGGCGGTCTGATAACCCTGGGCCTTGAAGTCATCGATCAGGGTCGTCTCCCGGTTGGCACCGGCCACGTGACCCAACAGCAGGTGCTCCCGTGACTGCACGGTGTAGCCGTTATGCGAGTACGCCTCCCGGACGGCCGCGCCTTGCGCCGCCAAGGCGTCGAGCGTCGGTGTCACTGGTCGGCCGTCGAGGGTGGCGCCGACGGTGTCGGCCCTGAAGCTCTCGAGGACAAACAGCACCACGTCCGGCTTGGTGGGCCAATCAGCGTGCCGCCAGCCAGGCTCCGCATAAGGGGCCGTCTCCTCGGGGAGATCGCCGCCGACCCCGTTCTCGTCGATCCCGTTGCCGGGCACGTCGCGCGCGTAGGGATGAACCCGTCCATCGAACAGGGCGGGGTCCGGAGGGCGTCCGAGTACACCGAATCCATCGCCGTCGAGATCCGTCACGACATTCACGAGAGCACCGAAGAACTGACCGGTGGGTTTGCGCCGGAGCCCGTTGTCCATCACATCGCTGCTGTTGCGCACGATCGCCGTCACCGTCGCGCCGGACACGACGAGGACGGCGGACACGAGCATGGGTCTCCAGCCCACGGGCGACGAAAATGCTGCATTGTGAGGCGAACGAGCCACATGGCGTCGAACCAGCCATGTCGTGATACCGCCGATCAGACACGCTGAAACAGCCACCCAAGCCAGCCGTTGAAGATGGGCGGACGAGACTGCCAGGAGCTCTGACGGACTGCCTCCGGCGAGGTCGAACATCAATCGCAGGTCGAACGCATCGCCCAGATAGGTGAGCAGTTCGTAGGCGATGAAATCGGCCACGACAATCGGGGTGAGCGCCACGGCAAAGACGCCCATGGCCGCGACGGGAACAGCCACGCGGAGTCGTCTTGTCAGCCAGAAGCCGGCGGCCACCAGCGGGAACACCGCGCACGCATCAACGGCCAGCGACGTGCCAACGAAAGCGGCCGTCGCGGCTGGCGTCGTCAAGTGGTCGACCGACAAGAACCCGCCAGTGAAGTAGCTGCGCCGCTCCTGCAGCAGGAACGCGTCGAGCAATGTCGCGGCGCCGGCGGCCGCCAGGGTGACCGCCATCCACCAGGCCCACCACGACCCAGAAATCGGTCCACGCAGGGCCGGCGGGACCATCGTGCCCTCAACGCGCCACTGGCGTTGTTAGAGCGTTCTGGTGAACGAACGCGTCGATGGCGGCAAACAGGAGTCGTACCGCCTCAAGGTCCTCGACAGGAGTCACTGATGCCGCCGCTGGATCGAGGGCGAAGAAGAGCGTCATGGCCTTGCGGCGGCTGAACAACAGCTCTCCCGCCGTTTTGATCTGAAACAGGAACGGGTTCTCCACCAAGGCTTCTCCGTAGAGAAGCACGTACATGGCGCGAGCCGCCACGCCCGGCGCAGGTTGCAGCACATGGACCGGAACATCCGCGCGCTGGGGCATGTGCCGCGTCTCCAGCCCGA
>JBQTIE010000297.1:0-2688 GCA_052389315.1 Acidobacteriota bacterium | reverse complement strand
CGTGAAATCTGTGGGTGACCCATCCGGTGGAATCGGGGGAAGCAGGATCGCGCCCATGGTTAGAATCAGGAGAACAGAGACATGAACGCCAGCAGACGATCGTTTCTGCGAGGGATCGCCTCGGCGGCCGGGGTGGCCGGCGCCCAGTCCGCCTCAGCACAGCACGCGCACGAACCCCCGCCGCCAGCGACTCAACAGCGACTGCCGCGCAGGGTTGATGCACGCGCCAGCAGCACCGTCGTGCCCATCGTGACCCCGGACGTGCCGGACCTGCCCTGGCGCCTCGACGGGCAAATCAAGGTCTTCGACCTCACCGTCGGCCACGTCCGCACCGAGTTCATCCCGGGCCGCCTCGTCGATGCGTGGGGCTTCAACGGCAGCGTGCCAGGACCCACCATTCAAGTCAACGAGGGCGACCGCGTCCAGTTGAACGTCCACAACCGCTTGCCCGAGCCATTTTCAATGCATTGGCACGGGCTGGAGATCCCGGTGGACATGGACGGCATGCCGGGCATCTCTCAGGACGCGATCCCACCCGACGGCCACTTTACGTACGAGTTCACGCTCAAACAGAACGGCACCTGCTTCTATCACTCGCACATGGCGATGCAGGAAATGATGGGGCTGATCGGCCTGTTCATCATTCACCCGCGCACGGCCCACGTCCCGCGCGTCGATCGCGATTTCGGGGTCATCCTGCAAGGCTGGGCGATTCTGCCGAACAACACCATCCCCAACTCGCTGGCCATGGAGTTCAACTGGTTGACGATGAACGGCAAGGCGGGGCCTGCGACGACGCCGATGCTCTGCAAGCTCGGCGAGCGCGTGCGGATCCGCATCGTGAACATGGGCATGGACCATCATCCGGTCCATCTGCACGGGCATCAATTCACCGTGACCGGCTCAGAGGGCGGGCGCTACAGGACCACGGCGGTGGAGCCGGGCAACACGGTGCTCGTCGGGGTGGCGCAGGCACGTGACATCGAGTTCGTGGCAGACAACCCAGGCGATTGGCATCTGCACTGCCATCTCCCCCACCACATGATGAACCAGATGGCGTCGATGGTCGGGCCGGTCATGACGTCGCGCGCCAACAGCCTGCGTCCGCGGTCGATGGACGGCGGGATGGGGCTCCATGAGGGCCATGCGCTCGGTGATGCGAGTGCGCCGGCCTTGGGACGCACGATCAACGTGGGCGCCGAGCCAGATCGTCTGGTGCCCAACCTCCTTCGCGCGCCAGCACAGGCGGCCGCAGGAGCCGGCATCGCACCAAACGCCGGCATGTATCCCGGCTATCCGCAGGATCACATGATGCTCATCGACGATCTCGTGGCCAAGCCCGAGACCTTCGGCCTTCGGCCCGGCTGGACCAGCGGCACGATGGGCATGATGACCATCGTCCGTGTCCTGCAACCTGAGCTGTTCGACAAGATTCAGGCGCTCAAGGCCGAGCAGACCGACAAGGCGGCGGCACGATGAGGGCGCGGCTTCTCGTGCTCCTCGTCGCGATCGGGGCTCCTGCGACCGCGGAGGCGCAGCCGACACCACCGGCCCCACCGTTGACACTGGCGGAGCTGGAGCAGATGGCGCTCGAGGCGAACCCGACACTCGCTGTCGCGCAGGCGCGAATCGAGATGGCACGGGGGCAGGCGCGGCAAGCGGGCGCGTGGCCAAATCCCACGGCAGGCTACAGCGCAGAGGAGATCAAGAGCGGCGGGCTCGATCGACGTGGCGAGTATGGGTTCTTCGTCGAACAGATGATCCCCCTCGGCGGAAAGCTCAGGCTGAGCCGTGAAGTGTTCGACCGGTCCGCGCAGAAGGCGGAGCGCGATCTTGCGCTGCAGCGGCACCGCGTGCGGCTGTCCGTGCGCGTGGCCTATTTCGAAGCGCTCACCAGCCAGCGGCGCGTGGAACTGCTCGAAGGGCTGGCGGCCTTGGCCTCGGAAGCCATTGCGGTGACCGGGCAGCTGTACAACGTGGGAGCGGCGGATCGGCCTGATTTTCTCGAATCAGAAATCGAGGCCCGACGTGTCGCCCTCGAACTGGACGAAGCCAAGAACGACGGCGTGGCGCGACGGCAGCGCCTGGCCTCCGTCGTGGGTCGAGACGAGGTGGCGGGACGCCCCCTCGCTGGCTCGATCGATGAGGGGCTGCCCGAGATCGGCCGCGAACCGGCCTTGCGCGACCTGCTGGATCAGAGCCCGCAGCTACAGTCGGTCCGTGCCGAACTGGCGCGCGCAGAAGCCGCAACGGCGTTGTCGAGGCGCGACAGCTTCCCCGACCTGTTCCTGCGCGGCGGCGCGGCGTACAACCGCGAGCGGGGGGAGGTTACCGGCCAACCGATTGGTTGGGAAGGCACCGTGGAGGCCGGCATCAGCCTGCCCATCTTCAACCGCAACGTCGGCGCCGTCGCGGCAGCCCGAGCCGAGGAGACGCGCGTGCGGGCCGAATTGCACCGTGTCGAACTCGTCTTGCGATCGCAGTTCGCAGAAGAGTTCGCCCGCTACCTCACCTCGCTCCGCGCCGTCGAGACCTATCGGACCGAGATTCTGCCGCGGGCTGAGGAAGCCCTGCGCCTCTACCTCGCGCGGTACCGCGAGGTGGCGGCCGCGTATCCCCAGGTCCTCATCGCCCAACGCAGCTTGTTCGAGTTGTCGTCGCGCTATGTGCTGAGCCTGGAAGGGGCTT
>JBQTIE010000296.1:0-2105 GCA_052389315.1 Acidobacteriota bacterium | reverse complement strand
CGCAACTTCGCGCAAGCCGCGAAACAGCACGCATACACCCTCCTCAGGCCGCCGGGTTCGGTCCCGGCAGCCATCCCCAACATCAGGGCGTTCGTCCTCGACACACCCCACCCAACACAAAGGGCTGGCGATCCAGCCCCGCATCACGCTAAATAGTACGTCCAGGGCTCTGAAGTCAAGGGCCAAAACCAGGGACGCCCGATCGCAGACGGCCGTGAGCCGAAGACAGGGGCTGCGCCTCGCGGGGGGGACCGCTTAATGCTGTCCTGGTTTGTGACCGAGGATGTCTTGGATGCCGGCTGAACACATGATTCAAACGAAGAGATTCCCCGCCGTCAAGGCGCCTCGGCGCCCGCTGATGGGCGGGCTGGTGGCCGCGCTGGCGCTCGGCGGCGCCGTGTCGGCGCTTGGCACGCAAGATGCTGTGTTCCGCACCAGCGTTGACCTGGTCACCGTAGACGCGAGCGTCATCGGGCGCGATGGCGGGCCTGTCGCTGATCTGGTCGCCGACGACTTCACCGTCGACGTCGATGGTCGCCCGCGCCGCCTCGTGTCGGCGCAGTTCATCGCGCAGCCGGCGCCGGGATCCCGGCCGGCGCCGCTCCAAGCCGCGCACTTCACGTCGAACGAGCACCTCGATGCGGGGCGGACGGTCGTCATCGCGGTAGACGAGGCGCACATCCGGCGACTCGAGGGACGACCGGCCCTCGAAGCAGCCGCCACGTTCCTCGACCGGCTCGATGGGTCCGACCGGGTCGCGGTGACCGGCCTTTCACGGGTCGGAGTCGTCGAGTTCTCCCGTGATCGGGCCGCCCTCAAGCGCCGCCTGGCGACGCTGGTCGGACAGACCGACCCCGTCTTCCTCCAGTTCAACATCGGCTTGCTCGAAGCCGTCGAGGTCGCGGACGGCAGCCGCACCCGACTCGCCGACGTCGTACAGCGTGAGTGCGGCCGATCGCTCACCGAGTACATCTCGCTGGCGCGCGCCACGGATGATGCGGCGGGCCGCGATGCGTGTCCGGAACAGGTCGAGCAGGAAGCGCGCGCGATGGCGCAGCACGCCCGCACGCAGGCGACGATCTCGATGAGCGCGCTCGGGGCGCTCGTCTCGAGCCTCAAGACACTCGAGGGTCCCAAGACCGTGATTCTGCTGTCGGAGGGCATGGTGCTCGATCCCCGCCTGGTGGACGTGTCGGAGCTCGCGGCCTCCGCGAAAGACGCGCGTGTCACGATCTACGGACTCCAGATGGAGATCCCCACCTTCGAGGCGTCCCAGGATCGCATCTCTCCGAGCTTCCCTCGTGATCTCCAGATGCGGGGCGACGGTCTCGAACGCGTGGTTGGGGCCACGCGGGGCGCGGTCTTCCGACTCAACGGCGGCGACCCGCGTCCCTTCGAGCGCATCGCGACGGAGATCTCCGGCTACTACCTGCTGGCCTTCGAAGCCACCGACGCCGATCGCGACGGCCAGCTCCACCGCATCAAGGTCGGCGTCTCCAGACGAGGGGTCCTGATTCGCGCGAGGCCGGCGTTCCGGATGGCGCCTGTCGTCCGGTCCTCGTCGGCTCGCCAGGCGGACCTCGTGGATCTGCTGCGCGGCGGTAGCGGGGGATCGGAGCTGCCAGTGCGAGTGGCGACCTACACGTACCTCGAACCGGATTCAGCGCGGCTGCGCGTGGTCGTCAGCGTCGAGACGGGCGTGCCCGACGGCGCAGCCTCGCAGGTGCTCCTGGGTTACGTGCTCACAGACGGCGCTGGCGTGATCGCCGCCAGCGGGGCGCATCAGACGCCGGCGGGGCGGCACGCGTTCAGCACGGTCGTGCCGGCAGGGAGCTATACCCTGCGCGTGGGCGGCATCGATCCGCTGGGACGCCGCGGGCTGGTGCAGCGATCGTTTGCCGCGGCCGTGGATCGGCTGTCGGCCGTGCGGGTCAGCGATCTGATCCTCGCTCCGGTCCCGGTGCCAGCGACGGCCGTCCTGCAGCCGCTGGTCGATCGCGTGACGGATCCGCGTGTGGCCACCTACGTCGAGGTCCACGCCGGCGATGCAGATCTGACGGGTGCGCACGTGACCTTCGAGGTGTCCGCATCCAGCCAGGCGGGCG